>JAMFST010000197.1 GCA_026225435.1 Labilithrix luteola | reverse complement strand
TGGAGCGCATGCGCCGCGGCGAGGGCCCGAGCGCGGCAGCCGGTGAGGCGATCCTCGTCGATGGCGTGGCCGGCATGAAGGCCCGCAAGGTCCTGCTGGTGGGTCTCGGCACGGAGGGGCCGGCTCTGCTCGCGGCGCTGCGGCAGGCGGCCGAGATCGCCGTACGCCAGGCGCTCGCGCTGGGGTGCGCGACGATGGGATTCGCGCCCGGCCTGCGCGACGCGGGCGTCATCTCGCACGCCCCGGAGGATGTATCCCGCGCCATCGGCGAAGGTGTGCGCCAGGGCTTCGCGTCGCGCGCAGGCGCCTCCCGACGGTCGCTCGTCGTCGCGCTCGAGGCATCGCCCGCGACCGCCGCACGAGCCAGGAGCGGCCTCGATCGCGATGGTGTGACCTCTGGCACAGAGTGACGCACGCGCGACAACGGCGTCAGCGGATGGCGCGCGCAGGTCACGCAAAGCGCCCTTTGTCAGGAACGGCACGAGGCCTGCTGAACGGGCCACGCGATGCTCCTCCGTTCATCGGTCCTGCTGCATGTCCTTCCTTTCGTCGTCCTGTTTGCTGGCGGAGCCACGTGGATAGGGTGCTCCGGCGAGGCGGCGGACAACCACGACCGCATCACCCAGGACGAAGATCACTGTGTCGTCGATTCGGATGCGGGCGCCGTCGTCGACGAGAGCGACTCGGGCGACGCCGGCGGCCCGATCGCGGCGACGCTGAACGACGTCTCCATCCTCTTTCCGCTTCCCGCCAACGCGGTCGATGTCGGCCACCTCCTCCCCGCCTCTTCGTGCGGGCCACGTGGCACTCTGCTCCCTTCGTCGCTCTCCTCGAGCGCGGGCTTCAGCGAAGGCGGATATGCCGATCTGCACCTGGTGGCGATGCGGCTCGACCCCTGCTTCGCCAGCACCGCTCCAGATCCGCATGGCAGCGGGTGCAACCCGCAGCTGCGCCTGATCTTCCAGCTGGTGGAGCCGACCACGGACGGCGCGCCGTCGACGATCCCCGATGCGGCGGTTCACGTCTTCTACTCGCTCAGCCGCAGCGAGCTCCTCGCGCTGGCACGCGCGCTCGTCTCTCTTCGCGAGGCGAGTGGAGGTGATGCGTCGCTCGGACCTCTCGCGCCGCATCCGCTCATCGTGAATCAAGGTCTCGGTGGCCCCTTCAGCCTCGGCGTGCAGAAGCTGATCTCCGCGTACGCCGGAGCGAGCAACATCACCCGGGTCGCATCGCTGACGTCAGGCTTGCCGGTGATCCTCGACTGGTCCCTCCAGGCCGTCGACGTCGACGCGGGGCCGACGCCGTCGACCTCGCCGTTCGTCATCCCTACGTTGCCGGCGGGCGCCACTTCGCAAAGCCTCTTCGGGTCGCTCCCGGAACCGTCGCCGATGACCGGGAGCGTCGACAACACCTCCATCCTCTTGCTGCTCCAGGGAACCCACGGGAGCCCGGACGGCGGTGAAATGAACGCGCTCGATTCGCTCGCGCGGATCGAAAATCCGACGCTCACGACCATCGACACCATCGATTGCGCGAGCTGCCATCAGGCGACCCTGCTCGAGGAGCTCGTCGCGGAGCCCGACTTCGGCTTCGACGACCGAGCGAGCTCGTTCTCTTTTCAGCCCGACGGCGTCAGTGTCGTCGCCGCAGACCTGACGCCTACGTTCGCTGCGGACGCTCTCCAGAACAACCTGAACAACATGCACGCCTTCAGCTACGTCGGGCAGTCGGCGGGCATCAGCCAGCGGACGGTGAACGAGACCGCGGCGGTGGTCGAGTATCTGAATCACCTGCCGCCGTGAAGTTGTCGTAAGGCGAAGCGGTCGGGCGTGCGGCGCCTCGCCAGGGTGCGCTCCATGCTCGAAGTGAGCCCCTGCGGAAGGTAAGCTCGCGGGCATGCCCACCTGCAAGCTTTGCGACAACGAGGCCGACGCGCTCGTCTCTGTGAAGGTCGACGGGAAAACCAAGAAGATGTGCGAGGACTGCGCCGATCGCGCGCGCGAGCAAGGCGAGATCGCCGAGGCGAGCGAGTCGGTCGTGCAGGGGATGATGGGATTCAAGGGGCGGCGCTGACGCGCGTTCCGCTGAAGCGGAGATCCGGCACTCACGCGGCCGATTCGCGGCGCTTCCTCCAAAGCGGGGACCACGACGACGTCGCGTGCGTTCCCCGCGCTGGGACGATGACCGAGCCGGCCAGCAGACGGAACGGGTGCCCGCGCCAGGCCAGCCGGGTGGTCACCGCCGCCGCCACCCAGCAGGCGAAGAGGAGGTAGGTGCGCACGATCTCCAGCGGGGCGTACTTCCACGCCAGGGCCTGGCCGCGCGAGGCTCGCACGCTCGCCAGCGCGAGCACCGTCTGCACCACCGCCACGGCCAGCACCAGCGCCAGCGTGGTGCGCGAGGGGGACACCAGCGCCGTCGCGGTGGCGACGAGCAGCGGCGACATGATCGGCTCGGCGAAGAACAGGTGTGGCGCGAACGAGCGGCGCAGCTTCGACCAGCGCGAGTGCCGCTCGACCGTGCGCCGCAGCGAGCAACCGACGTTGCGATTCTCCACCGGCGAGAGCGATAGCCGCACGCGGAATCCGGCCGTATGGAAGCGCCGCCCGAGCACGTGATCCTCGGCGAGCACGTGCCCCACCGAGGCGAACCCACCGACCGCGTGGAGCGTCTCGCGACGCATGGCCATCGACTTGCCGAGGGTGAGGGGCGCCGACGACACCAGCGAGCTCACCGCGATACCGGGGAGCACGATCGCTCCGAGCTGCAGGTTCTCCAGCGCCGCCCCGAGCGACGCCTCACCGGTCCCGGCGAACACGTTGGTGACCAGCTCCGCGCTGTCGAGCTCCCGTACCAGCTCGCACAGGTAGCCCGGCTGGACGCGCACGTTGGAGTCGCTCACCACCAGGACCGACCCCGTCGCTCGCTGCTCGAGGCCGACGAGCTGCGCCACCTTCGGGTTCAGCGCGGCGCCCGGGTCGGTCACGACGAGGCGCGCGCGCAGCTCCGGGTGAGCGCGGAGGACCGCGCGGGCCACGACCGCGGCCGGATCATCGGAGCGGGCGACGCCGAAGAGGATCTCCGTATCGGGATACGCGAGGTGAGCAAACGATTCGAGGTTCGCCGCGAGCTCGTCGTCACGGCCGGCGAGCGGTTTGAGCAAGCTCACTCGCGGGCAGGGCGCGCCAGGGTCGCGGTCCGAGCCCTCGCGCCGTTGCGATCTCCGCGCCACGCGCATGGTCCACAAGAAAGCGGCCAGCGTCCCCAGGTAGAGGAGCAGCGAGGCTGCCGTGGGCGCAAACAAGAGCGCTATCGGGATGCTCACGAGCACGGAGCCTCTCCTCTGCACGTGATGTTCCGCATCCAGGGCGGTGAGCACGCGCCGTAACGACGCGCGGCTCCGAGGCCGGTGAGAACGCTCGGTTCGCGGGAAGGCGACCCAGCCGGATCGCGCTTGTCACCCCAGGCGCCACTTCACCGGGGCGAAGGAGCTCTTGCCGACGGCATGGCGAGACTTGCCGCACCGATGGCCTGGTGATGCCCTACACGGATGGCGTACCGAACACCTGAGGAGCGCGTGCACATAAACGAGCACGAAGCGCTCGAGCTGGCTCGGGCGAACGTGCCATTCCCGCTGCACCCGACGCCGACGGAGTACGACTGGGGATGGGTGTTCGGTGCGGACGCCCCCCGGATGATAGGCCCGGGGCCGGTCAGCGTCACACGACGCGGCAAGGTCATCTCGCACGGC
>JAMFST010000196.1 GCA_026225435.1 Labilithrix luteola | reverse complement strand
GTCGTCCACGCGCCATGTGGCGCACACTTGGTGCGATCCATGCTTCGCGCCGTCAATGCTTCGCGGCGCTGTAGGGCGTGCGCAACTCACCCGATTTCAGCGCCGGCGGCCACAGGATGACCTCGGTCTTGGTGTCCTTGAAGTCGAATCGCTGGGCGATCTCCTTGTCGGCCTGCTGGAGCGCGTTGTCGACCTCGCTCCACTGGACCTTCGAGACGATGTCGAAGCTCGGCATGATGCCGGCGATCATAGCGCGAGGGGGGCGTCTCGGGGCAGGTCGAGGAGCAGGGCCCGCGCCTCGCCGAGGAGGAAGATCGAGCCGCAGACCAGCACCGTGCCACCGGGCGCCACGCTGGAGACGACCGCGGCCGCCCGTTCGAGCGCCTCGGCGACGCTCGCGGTCACCTGCCCGCCGTAGCAATCGGCGAGGAGCTGCGGGGAGGCCGCGGGACGTGCGGCGATGCCGGAGAAAGGGGGAGCGTAGAAGCGGCGGGCCGGATCGGAGACCAGCGGGCCAATGGCCTCGATCATCTGCGGCCACTTCTTGTCCGCGAGGGTGCCGAAGACCAGGGCGGCGACCGGCTGATCCAGGCTGCGGATGAGCGCGTGCGCTCCGTCGGGGTTGTGCGCCGCGTCGAGCAGCCAGTGGACGCCGCGCGCGTCGATCTCCTCGAGCCGGCCGGGCCAGCGCGCCTGGGCTACCCCCTCGTCGATGATCGGATCGGTGATGGCGGGGAAGGAGGCCTGCAGCTCGCGGGCGACGAGCGTGGCGACGCGGCGATTCTCCTGCTGGTAGCTGGTCTTGCCGCCGGTGTCGGGTGCGCTCTGGCGAACGCTGCGGATCAGCGGCGCGCCGATCTCCCCGGTGACCGCGACGACGGCCGCGTCGGCCTCCGGCTCGAGCGGACCCAGGACCATGGGCACGCCCGGCTTGGCGATCCCCGCCTTCTCCCGCGCGATGAGCTCCAGCGTGTCGCCGAGATAGTCGGTGTGATCGAGCGCCACCCGGGTGATGGCGGTGACGAGCGGCGAGGGGAGCACGTTGGTGGCGTCGAGCCGCCCGCCGATGCCGACCTCGATGATCCCTAGCTCCACGCCGGTGGTGCGGAAGGCGAGGAAGGCGGCCAGCGTGGTCGCCTCGAAGAAGGTGAGCTCGGGGGCGCGGTCGTCCATCTCCTCGAGGATGTCGAGGAGCAGCTCGTCGTCGATCGGCTCGCCGTCGATGCGGATTCGCTCGGCGAAGCGGACCAGGTGCGGGCTGGTGTACATCCCGGTCTTCACGCCCGACCGCAGCGCGACCTCCTGCACCATGGCGCAGACCGAGCCCTTGCCGTTGGTGCCGGTGACGTGGACCGCGCGGAAGGAGCGCTCGGGGTTACCGAAGCGGGCGCAGGCGGTGGCGATGGGGCCGAGGCCGAGCTGGATCCCTCGCGAGGCGCGCGCGTACAGGCGACCGAGCGCACGCGCCATGCGCTGACCTCCCTTTCGCTCCGAGGTGCGCCCCGACGACTGGCCGCGACGGAGTCTCAAGGGGGAACGGAGACCGACGGCGGCACCACGGCATCACCGGCCGCGGGAGCAGGGAGCGCCGGCAGGCCGGACAGCTGGCGGGCGAGCTGGGCGATCTCGCGCCGCATGCTCAGGCGCGAGACGATCCGGTCGACCATCCCGTGCGCGAGGAGGAACTCGGAGCGCTGGAACCCCGGCGGGAGCTTCTGCCGGATGGTCGTCTCGATGACGCGTGGGCCGGCGAAGCCGATGAGCGCGTCCGGCTCGGCGATGTTCACGTCGCCGAGGAAGGCGAAGCTGGCCGCCACGCCGCCGGTCGTCGGATCGAGCATGACGCTGAAGAACGGCAAGCGCGCGGCGCGCAGGCGCTCCAGCGCGGAGACCGTCTTGGCCATCTGCATGAGGCTCAAGATCCCCTCCTGCATGCGCGCGCCGCCGGACGCCTGCAGCAGCACGACCGGCAAGCGCTCCTCGGTCGCCTTCTCGAACAGGCGGGTGATCTTCTCGCCGACGACCGAGCCCATCGAGCCGCCCATGAAGGCGAAGAGGAAGGCCCCGTAAGCGATGGGCGTCCCTTCGAGCGCCGCGCGGCCGATCTCGATGGCGTCCTTCGACTTCGCGCTCTTCTGCGCCGTGGCGATGCGCTCGGTGTAGGTGCGCCCGTCGGTGAACTCGAGCGGGTCCGTCGGCGAGAGCTCCGCGCTCCACTCCTCGAGGTGGCCGTCGTCGAGGAGGAGATCGCGCCAGCGCGCCGAGGCGAGCTTGTGGTGGCGGCCGCACAGCGGGCACACCTCGAAGTTGTCCGCCATGCGCTCGGCGGAGATCGTCTCCCCGCAGCCGTTGCACTTGCGGAAGACCCCCTTGCCGATGCTCTTCTTCTCGTGCGCATCGAGCCCGGCCTGCTTCCGGATTGGCCACCCGCTCATGCGGACATCCTTACCAGATCGCGCGAGCACCGCCGACCACCTAAAGATTTCGAGACTCGAGCCGTTCCTGGACGGTGGTGCGAACCTACTTTCTCGGGGCGCTGCGCCCACGCGGCAACATGATGGGGTGGATCCTGGCCACGGGCGTGGCGGCGATCTCCGGAGCGGTCGGCTGCGGCGGCGCAGGCGGTAGCGCGGCCAGCGGCACGAGCAGCGCTTCCAGCAGCGCCCGCGCGACCATCGCCGACGTCGACGACAGCAGCTCCGACCGGTGCACCACGCTGGCGAGCTTCCCCGCGGTCCCGGCGTCGTGTGTGTCCCCCGGTGACAGCCTCGACCAGGCGCTCGCCGCGCTGGGCACGACCCGCTGCGGCCTGACGTTCGCACCGGCCGACCTCG
>JAMFST010000195.1 GCA_026225435.1 Labilithrix luteola | reverse complement strand
GGTCTCGACGTCGGTGAGCCCGTGCCACTTCTCCGGCAAGGGGCGCATCGCCTTGGTGACGAGGCGCAGCACCTTCGTCTCGAGGGACAGCTCGCCACGCTTGGACGCCGACAGCGCGCCTTCGGCCTGGATGATGTCCCCGATGTCGATGTCCTCGAGGCGCGCGTACTCGGCGCCCATCTCCGCCTCGCTCACCAGCAGCTGCAGCTCGCCGGTGCGGTCGCGTAAGCGGATGAAGGTGAGCCCGCCGGTTCCGCGCAGGGCGATGACCCGCCCGCGGACGTGGAACGGGTCGGAGCCCGCCGCCTCGCGAACCCTGATCTCATCGTACTTGCCGGTCTCGTTCAGCCCCGCACGCGCGAGCACGCGGAGGGTCGACAGATCCTTCGTCTTGCCGCGCGGCAAGCTCGGCGCGATCTGGTTGGCGAACGGGTTCTCCCCGCGCGCCCGCACTCGCTCCGCCTTGTTCCGCCGCGCCTCGAGGAGCGCGTCCTCGGCGGAGTGCTGCTCTCGCTCTTCGGTCATCTGATCAAACCTCGAAATCGTCGGGCGAGGCGTTCTTCTTCAGATCGCCTCCGGCCGCTGCCATCAGGTACGCCTCGACGAAGCCGTCGATGTCGCCATCGAGGACCGCGTCGACGTTGCCCGACTCGTGCGCGCTGCGCGTGTCCTTCACCAGCCGGTAGGGGGCGAGAACGTAGTTGCGGATCTGGCTGCCGAAGTTGATCGCGCTCTTGGTCGAGTTGTACGCGGCGGTCTGCGCCTCGCGCTTGGCGACCTCCAGCTCGTACAGCTTCGCCCTGAGCACCTTCATGGCCATGGCCCGGTTCTGGTGCTGGCTTCGCTCCGCGCGGCAGACGATGTTGAGCCCCGTCGGGATGTGCTTCAAGCGCACCGCGGTCTCGACCTTGTTCACGTTCTGCCCGCCCTTGCCGCCGGCGCGCATGGTCGTGATCTCGATGTCCTTGTCGTTGACCTCGATCTCGATCTCCTCGTCGGAGTCGGCGAGCACCTCGACGGCCGCGAAGGCGGTCTGCCGGGTGTGGTCAGCGTTGAAGGGGCTCATGCGAACGAGCCGGTGCACGCCGTTCTCCCCGCGGAGGTAGCCGTAGGCCGCGTCGCCCGCGACGGTGAACGAGACCGCGTCGATGCCGGCCTCGTCTCCCTCCTGGTAGTCGACGATCTCCGTCTTGTACCCGTGGCGCTCGCACCAGCGCATGTACATGCGGAGCAGCATCTCCGCCCAGTCCTTGGCGTCGGTGCCCCCGGCCCCCGGGTGGATGCTGACGATGGCGTTGGAGCGGTCGAGGGGCCCGGCGAGCATGCGCTGCACCTCGGCCGAGCGAACGCGCGCCTCGATGGCGGGGATCAGCGCCTCGGCCTCGTCGATGGTCGCCTCGTCGTTCTCGCCGGCGCCGAGCTCGAGCAGCTCCTTGGCGTCGTCGACGTCGCGCCACAGCTTCTCGTGGTTCTGCACGAGCAGCTCCAGCCCCGAGCGCTTGCGGGTGATGGCTTGCGCCTTCTTCGCGTCGTCCCAGAAATTGGGGGCGAGCGTGGAGTCTCCGAGTCGGTCGATCTCTCGCTTCAGTGCAGCCAGGTCAAAGATGCCCCCTTAGCGCCATGAGGCGCCTTTGGAGGTCGGCGAGCTTTTCCCGGCTCTCGGAGACGGTGCTGATCTTGGGCTTCGGAGCGGTGGGAGCGGCCATGATGGATTCCTGCGGCAGTTCCTATCGCCCGGGGCGACCAGCGGTCAAGGCGCGCGGGGCTCAGACCGGCAAGACTTCGACCTCCGGGTCCAGCCGGAGCATGTCGTCGGCGTCGGAGGTCACGATGGGTAGGTCGTGCTCCCGAGCGCAGGTGACCACGGCGGCGTCGATCACGTCGTGGGTCCGGGCGAGGCCGCAGAGTCGGCCAGCTGCCCGTGCTCGTCGATCATCGAGCGGTATCACCTTCGTGTGCTGCGACTGCAACAGGCGCCCCAAGCCAACCTGGCGAGCACCGTCGCGCCAGACCTGGCCTACCACGGGCGCGGGGACCACGATGGTGCCGCGGCGCGCGCGGACCCTCTCCATCAGCTCGAGGACGTCGCGATCATG
>JAMFST010000194.1 GCA_026225435.1 Labilithrix luteola | reverse complement strand
GGTACGACTGGGCACGCCCGACGAGCCGTGCCGCGCGCTCGCGCCTCTACGCCAGGCTGCTGATGCACCGCCGATCAGCCTGATCGGCGGAGGGCGCTACGGGCGGTCGCTGCGGTCCGACGGGGCCGCCTCGATCGCGCACAGGACGGCGCGCGCCTTGTTGCGCGTCTCGTCCGCCTCGCTCGCCGGATCGCTGGCGTCGACGATGCCGGCGCCGGCGCTGACCTCGATGCGCTCGCCGCGGAACACCGCGGTGCGGATGGCGATGGCCAGATCGAGATCGCCGTTCTCCGCCACGTAGCCGACCGCGCCGCCGTACACGCCGCGCGGCCGCCCTTCGAGCTCGCGGATGATCTGCATGGCGCGGAGCTTGGGCGCGCCGGAGAGCGTGCCGGCGGGGAAGGCCGCGCGCAGCACCTCGAGCGGTGAGGTGGTCACCGGCACCTGCCCCTCGACCTCGCTCACGATGTGCATCACGTGCGAGTAGCGCTCGATCTCCATGGTGCGGCGCAGCTTCACGGTGCCGACCTCGGCGACGCGGCCGACGTCGTTGCGCCCGAGGTCGATGAGCATCACGTGCTCGGCGCGCTCCTTGGGGTCGGCGAGCAGCTCCTTCTCGAGCGCGAGATCTTCCTCCGGCGTGGGACCGCGCGGACGGGTGCCGGCGAGCGGACGGATGGTCACCGTCGCCCCCTCCTTGCGCACCAGCGTCTCCGGGCTGGCGCCGGCGATCTGCAACGCCGGCTCGTCCCATTCGGCGGGGAAGTCGAAGAAGTACATGTACGGCGAGGGGTTGATCAGCCGCATCGCCCGGTACACGTCGAAGGGATCACGCCCGTCACGCGCCACCGAGAAACTGCGCGAGAGCACGATCTGGAAGGCGTCGCCGGCGCGGATATGCTCCTGCGCCGCCTCGACCCGCGCCTTGAAGGTGGCGTCGTCGACGTCGACCTCGATCTGCCGCGGGAAGCGCCCGCGCTCGGGGACCGCCAGCTTGGGCAGCGGCGGCGGGTGGGCGAGAGCGGCGAGCGCGCGCTGGACCTCGTCGTCGGTCTCGGCGGCGACGGTCACCGTCTGCGCGAGCGAGTCGAACACCACCACCGGACCGCCCGTCACCAGCCGCGCCATCGGCAAGGTGCGCTTGGTGTCGAAATCGGGCACCCGGTCGATGGCGTGCACCAGGTCCCAGGCGAAGACGCCGACGTAAGAGCCAGCCAGCTTCAGCCCCGGGTGAGCGTCCTTGCGGTCGTTCCGGTCGTAGCTCGTCTGGTCGCGCGCCTCGGCCTCGGCGACGGCGGCGCGGCGGAGGGCGGAGGTGCTCTTGCCGAACCCGAGCTTGCGGCTCAGCACCGCGAGCGGATCGCTCGATTTACCGACCGGGATGTCCAGCGTGGTGCGCGCGCCGTCGGCGCCGATCCGCTCCCAGCCGCCCGCGCCCAGCCGCAGCTCGTGCTCCGGGCGGTAGCCGAGGATCGAGTAGCGCCCCCAGCGCTCGCCGCCGACGACGCTCTCGAGGAGGAAGGACGGGCGGTCCGGCGCGGCCTTGCGCAGCGCCGCATAGGCCGCCACCGGGGTGAGCGCGTCGGCGACGAAGGTGTGCTCGATCACGAGAGGCCGAGAAGCACACGAGCGCGAGACGGATCGACCGGACGCCGGCCGATGGCGCGCGCGTACTGCGCCGCCTGGGCGACCAGCGGTGCGCTCCCTTCGGAGAGGACGCCCTTCGACAGGTAGATGTTGTCCTCCAGCCCGAGGCGCGCGTGCCCGCCGAGGCGGATGGCGAGCTCGGTCATCGGCTTCTGGAAGCGCCCGATGGCAGCGACGGCCCAGGTGGCCACACCCGGCTCGGTCGGCAGGAGCGAGCGCAGGTGAAGGAGGTTCGCCTCGGTCGCGCCGATTCCGCCGGAGACGCCCATCACGAACTGGAAGTGCAGGGGGGCGCCGATGAGCCCTTCCTTCAGGAGGAGCAGCGCCTCCTCCACGTGCCCGACCTCGTAGCACTCGAGCTCCGGCATGGCCCCGGACGCCTTCAGCCGGCGCGCGAGATCGCGGATCTCGGGGCGCTTGTTGACGAAGACGTCGTTGCCGAAGTTCAGGCTGCCGCAGTTGAGCGTGGCCATCTCCGGCTTGCAGGAGAGCGGCTGGGCGCGCACGTCCATCGACATGCCGACCTCGCCCCCGGTGGTGATCTGCACGACGCAGTCGGTCTTCTTGCGGATCGCCTCGATGGCCGCGCCGAAGCGGTCGGCCGACTGGGTGTTCGAGCCGTCGTCGTTGCGGACGTGCAGGTGGATGACCGCGGCCCCCGCCTCGCGACAGCGAGCCGCCTCGTCGGCGATCTCCTGCGCGGTGATCGGCAGCCACGGCGTCATCTCGCGAGTCAGCTCGGCGCCGACGATGGCCGCCGTCAGGATCACCTCTTCCGGGATCTCCGACGCGACCGGCGTCACGACCGCGCCCGTCACCGGCGCCGGCCCCGGCGGCAAGGCCGGCATGTAGAGCTCGCGCGGCCGCCGCTGCAGCGGGAGGGGGGTCACGCAGGTGCCGACGGCGCGGCAGACGATCACCGGCTCCTCGAGCACGTCCCCCGCGCTGGCCGCGAAGCCCGTTTTACGCGTGTTGGCGATGACCTTGCGGGCCTCGAAGACCATCTTCCGGCTGGTGCCGCCCATGGCCACGATCTCGGCCGAGGCCTCGATGAAGTCCCCGGCGAAGACCGGTGCCAGGAACTCGATCGACTCGTAGGCGCGGAAGAGCCCCTCGTCCCCGTCGACCCGGACCAGCAGCTCGGTGGCCAGATCCCCGAAGAGACCGAGCATTCGCGCGCCGTCGACCAGCTCGCCCGCGTAGTGGGCTTCGTGGGCAGACATGCGCAGACGGAGGAAAGCCTTCGTTCCGATCATCGAAACGAAACTAGCAGACGCCGCCTGTGCGATTCTCACGAATCGCCGGTAATTGCGCGGCATAGAACCTGAACCCCATGCGTTCCGGTCCCGCTCGTGTTACGCGGGCGCCCGGCCCACCCTCATGATCGAAGCCCGAAATCTCCCCGCCCACGTGGGCATCATCATGGACGGCAACGGGCGCTGGGCGCAGGGGCGCGGAGACGATCGCAAGGCCGGCCATCGCGAAGGCTCTGCCGCGGTCCGCCGGATCGTGCGCGCCGCCCGCCGCCTCGGCCTACGTGCCCTCACGCTGTACGCCTTCAGCGAGCAAAACTGGGAGCGGCCGGAGGACGAGGTCGACGCCCTCATGGGCCTCCTGCGCGAGTTCCTCCTCACCGAGCGCGGCGAGATCCTCGACAACGGCATCCGCCTCAACGCCGTGGGAAACCTCGGTCGCCTGCCGGGGATCGTCCGCGCCGTGCTCGACCCGCTCCGCAAGGACAGCGAGTCGAACGGGGACATGACCCTCACGCTCGCGCTGTCGTACGGCGGTCGCGAGGAGATCGCCGCCGCCGCCCGGGAGATGGCCAAGGCCGTCGCCAAGGGGGAGATGCGCCCCGAGGACGTCACCGCTGACGCGATGCACAAACTCATGCCGAGCCTCGCGGTCGGCGACCCCGACCTGGTCATCCGCACCGGCGGCGAGCGGCGCATCTCGAATTTCCTGCTCTACGGCCTCGCCTACGCCGAGCTCTACTTTGCCGACGTGCTGTGGCCGGATTTCCAGCCCGCCGATCTGCACGCCGCCATCGAGAGCTTCCAGGCGCGCGAGCGTCGCTTCGGCAAGGTGGGCAAGCCGGCGGCGTCGAACGGCGACGCGCAGGTTATCCGCATCGCAATTTGAGCTAAGTAGCTCGGCCTCGCATGGAGTCGATTCACCCTCACACGTCCGGGGCCGCGCCTTCGGGTCCGCCGGCTGCACCGCGTTCGGCCTCGAACCTGACCATCCGTCTGGCCACCGCGGCCGTGATGGTGCCGGTCATCCTGTGGCTGATGTACAAATGTCCTCCGTGGGCATTTTACCTCCTGGTGCTGGCGGCGCTGCTGGTCGGCACCCTCGAGCTCTTCGGGATGACCCACCCGGAAGACAAGCCGTCGCGCGTCTTCGGCGTCGCGCTCACCGCGGCCACCTCGGTCCTGACGTACTTCTACGTCGCCGACGCGCGCGTCCTCATCGCCCTCCTCGCGGTGGTGCCGATCACCGGCATGCTCTTCACGCTGGTGCGGCTCGGCGAGATCAGCACGGCGGCGTTCCGTGCCTTCTCGATGGGCTTCGGCCCGCTCTTCCTCGGCGTGCCGCTGACTCTTCTCTGCGTCATGGTGCGCGACCTGCCGCACGGGGCGAGCTACGCCGTCATGACCATCATGTTCGCCTGGTGGGGAGATACCGGCGGGTACTTCGCCGGCCGCTTCCTCGGCAAACGCAAGCTGTACGAGGCGGTCTCGCCCAAGAAGACGGTCGAGGGCGCG
>JAMFST010000193.1 GCA_026225435.1 Labilithrix luteola | reverse complement strand
CGTGCACGCGCGCCAGCGTCTCGGCGGAGAAGCCGCCGCTCGCCTCCAGCCGTCGCAGTCGCCCCGCGTGGTTCTTCCCGCTGCCGAGAGCGCCGATGTAGAACGCATCGCTGCGCAGCGCCGCCTCGAGCGCCAGATCGTCGATCTTCGGATCGTGGGTCAAGGCGACGACCGCCGTGCGGTGGTCCAGCGTCATCGTCGGCAGTACCTCGTCTGGCCACTCCGCCTTCACGGTGACGCCCCTCGCGTCCGGCCAGCGCTCGGCGCGAGCGAAGGACTCGCGCGGGTCGATCACCGTCACCTCGTAGCCGCAGAGCGTCGCCATCTTCGTCAGCGGGAGCGCGATGTGGACCGCGCCGATCACCACCAGCTTGAGCGGCGGGTTGAGCGCCTGGACGAAGATCGGCCCGTCGCTCGTGTCGACGCGCGTGGCATCGTCGGTGGTGAGCGCGCGCCGGACCGCCGGGAGCAGATCGGCCGGGAGCTCGGCGCCGCCCGGCGACCAGGTGCGGACCGCGCCGCCGTCGAGCGGGGTCAGGAGCACGATCGCCGTGCGCGCCTCTCGCGCCGCCTGGAGCGCGAGGAGGACGTCGCGGTCGATGGGGCCGGCCTCGGAAGACCGGACGGGCTCGACGTAGATATGTACTGTGCCGCCGCAGGCCAGCCCGACCTCCCACGCTTCCTCGTTCGACACGCCGAACTCCAGGAGCCGCTGGGCGCGGTCGGTCATCGCGCTCTGCGCCGCCTCGACGACCTTGCCCTCGACGCAGCCGCCGGACACCGAGCCGACGAAGAGCCCGTCGTCGCGGATGGCCAGCTGCGAGCCGCGCGGGCGCGGCGACGAGCCCCAGGTCTCCACGACCGTGGCGAGCGCCACCTTGCGCCCCTCGTCGAGCCAGGCGAGCGCGCTGTCGAGCGGATCGGTGTCGGAGGTGTCCTGCGGCTCGCGCGTGCTGCTCGTCATGAGAAGCGAGGCTAGCTCCGCATGGGAAGCGCGAGCAAACGAGGATGCGTGAGTGGCGGACGTGGATGCGCCAGTGACGGCCCGTCTCTTGTGGCAACCTGTACGCCGTGTCGACTCCCTCTCCCTTGACGCATGCCGACGTGGCCGCCGTGCGCGCGGAGTTCCCCGCCTTCGCGCGCCAGGTCAACGGTCGGCCGCTGGTGTACCTCGACAGCGCGAGCACCACGCAATAGCCGCGCGCGGTCATCGATGCGCTCGTCCGGAGCTACGAGGAGACCGCCAACATCCACCGCGGCGTCCACACGCTCAGCGTCGAGGCGACCGAGGCGTACGAGGCGGTCCGCGGCAAGGCGGCGACGCTCCTCGGCGCGACCGATCCGCGCGAGATCGTCTTCGTCCGCGGCACCACCGAGGCGATGAACCTCGTCGCACAGACCCACGGCAAGGCGAACGTGCGGATGGGCGACGAGGTCCTGATCACCGAGCTCGAGCACCACTCGAACCTCGTCCCCTGGCAGATGCTCTGCGCACAGACCGGCGCCACCCTCCGCGTCCTGCCCATCGACGATCGTGGCCAGGTGGAGCTCGCGCGCCTCGACGAGCTGCTCACCTCGCGCACCCGCATCGTCGCCCTGGCCCACGTCTCCAACAGCCTCGGCACGGTCCTGCCGGTGGCGCAGGTCGCGGCACGCGCGCGGGCCGTCGGTGCGGTCACGGTCGTCGACGGCGCGCAGGCGGTCGCGCACATGCCCGTCGACGTCGCCGCGCTCGGGTGCGACTTCTACGCCTTCTCTGGCCACAAGCTGTACGGCCCGACCGGCAGCGGCGTGCTCTGGGGGCGCCGCGCGCTCCTCGAGGCGATGCCACCGTGGCAAGGCGGTGGCGACATGATCCTCGCCGTGACCTTCGGAAAAACCACCTATAACAGCCTGCCCTACAAGTTCGAGGCCGGCACACCCAATATTTCGGGCGCCATCGGGTTGGGCGCAGCCGTGGAATTCCTCGAGTCGCTGGATCTTCAGGGAGCGCACGCTCATGAGGAGGCGCTGCTCGCGTACGCCTCCGAAACATTGGGTGCTATCGATGATCTTCGTATCGTCGGCACCGCGGAGGACAAAGCCAGCTTGGTCTCCTTCGTCGTCGCGGGCGTACACCCCCACGACCTCGGGACCATTCTCGACGAGGACGGAATCGCCATTCGTACCGGACATCATTGCGCAATGCCGGTGATGGACTACTTCAAGCTGGCGGCCACCGCGCGCGCCTCCTTCGCGTTCTACAACACATTCGGCGAAATCGACCGCTTAGCGGCCGCGATACGGCGAGCTCGGTCGATATTCGCATGATCTGCGGGCAAAGGCATTATGGAACTCAATGATCTCTATCGAGACGTGATTCTCGATCACAACCGGCGGCCGCGGAATTTCGGCGTACTCACCCCTGCGGACGCCAGCGTCGAGGGCTACAATCCGCTGTGCGGAGATCGCTTGACGGTCCAAGTCAGGATGGCCGGCGAGGAGATCGTCGATATCCGATTCGAGGGACAGGGTTGCGCCATCTCCACCGCTTCAGCGTCGCTCATGACGGAGGCCGTCAAGGGTAAGACGCGGGCGGACGCCCTGGTTTTATTCGATAAAGTCCATAGCCTATTGACCGACGATGCCGCGCTCGGCGACGAGCTCGGCAAGCTTGCGGCGTTGTCGGGCGTCCGCGAGTTCCCGGCGCGCGTCAAATGCGCGAGTTTGTGCTGGCACACGCTCGTTTCGGCCCTTAAGTCCCGGGATCCGCAGCATGCAGCCGCGGTTTCCACGGAATGAGTTCGAGGCACCATGCATCCTCACGAAAATGATCCCATCGTCGTGCAGCGCGACGTCAAAGCAATCGCCATACCGGCCGGTGTCGAGGTGAACCTGAGGCTGGGCTCAGTGGGCTACATCACGCAGGCACTGGGCGGCAGCTTCACGGTCTATATCGACGGAAATCTGTTTCGCAT
>JAMFST010000192.1 GCA_026225435.1 Labilithrix luteola | reverse complement strand
GGCGCGGCGCTGGTCACCACCCTCGGTGTCCCCTTCACCCACGGCCTGGCCGGGGCCGCCGCCGGGGGCGCGCTCGCCGCCATCCTCGTCGCGCTGGCCCTGCGCGCGAGCGACCGCGGGCTGTTCTCGGCCCGCGCGGACTACAAGCCGACCATCGAGCAGCTCAGTTACGACCTGGTCCTGGTCAACCGCCCCGCCGAGGTGGCCCGCGCGGTCGAGAGCACGGTCACCCGCTGGCTCGCCTGCCGCCAGGTGCGCTTCGCGCTCGCCAACGAGGATCCAGAGGAGGCGCGCACGTCCAGCACGCATCCCAACGCCATCGTCCTCGCGCTGCCGGTGACCTTCCGCGGCGAGACGCTGGGCGTCCTGCACCTCGGCGCCAAGACCGGCGGCGCGCTCTACACCAGCGAGGATCTCGATCTCCTCCGCACCATCGTCAACCAGACGGCCGTGGCGCTCGCGCACGCGCGCAGCTACGGCGAGCTCGAGGACCGGCGCCAGCAGCAGATCGCCGCCATGCGCGACGAGCGGCTCGCCCTCGTCGAGACCATGGCGGCGGAGGTGGCCCACGAGGTCCGCTATCCGATCAACTTCTTCCGCTCGATCTTCGACCCCCGGCGCCGCGGTGACCTCGACGCCGAGGCGCTGGAGATCGGCGGCGAGGAGGTGGACCGGCTCGAACGGCTCGTCTCCGGGCTCAGACGGGTCTCCACCCATCGGGTCGAGCGCGCGCCGGTGTCGCTCCGTCAGGTCGTCGCGCGGGTCGAGGTGCTCCTCACCGATCGCCTCGCGGGCCGCGTCGCCGGCGAGGCGCTGCCAGACGCGATCGCCCCCGAGGTCACCATCGCCTGCGACTTCGACCAGGTGACGCAGGTGCTGGTGAACCTCCTGGCCAACGCGCTCGACGCCGCCGGCACACCCGACGACGTCGGCATCTCCTGGAACGTCGACGAGCGGGGGGACGGCGAGATCGTCGTCTGGGACGGCGGCTCCGGCTTCGACGTCGACGAGGCGGAGCTGTTTGCCCCCTGGTTCACCACCAAGCCGCGCGGCACCGGCCTCGGTCTGGCCGTCTCCCAGCGCATCGTGCGCACCCATGGCTGGTCGATCAACGCGCGGCGGCACAACGCCCGCACCGAGTTTCGCATCGGAATCCCCGCGGGCGACCTGACAGGCGGCTCGAAGGACGCCGCCGTCTCCGCCACCCGCACGAGGATCAGCGAAAAGGCCTCATGAACGTCCTGGTGGTAGACGATCAGAGGAGCGCGCGCCGGGTGGTGCGCGAGATCTTGCTCCAGGCTCCGGACATCGAGGTGGAAGAGGCCGGCTCGGTCGACGACGCGCTCGCCGCCATCGAGCGCCGCACGCCGGATCTCCTGCTCCTCGACATGCGCCTGACGCCCGACGTGCGCGATCGCGGCGGTCTCGACATTCTGCGCCGCGCGCGGGCTCTCGGCGTCTCCACGCCGGCGGTGATGATCACCTCGATGACCGAGATGGCCGACGTGCGCGAGGCGATGCGCGCGGGCGCCCAGGACTACGTCTACAAGGACGAGCTGTCGCCGGAGCTGCTGCTCCCCATCGTGGAGACGTTTCGCGAGCGGTTGCAGCTGCGGGCGCAGGTGGCGCGGCTGCGCGAGCAGGTCGACGGCACCTTCGGCATCGCCGCCATCCTGGGCGATTCGCCGGCGATGGACCGCCTGCGCAAGTTGATCGCGCGGGTGGCCGACGCCTCGGCGACCGTGCTGATCCGCGGCGGCACCGGCACCGGCAAGGAGCTGGTGGCCCGCGCGCTCCACGAGGCGAGCGGCCGGCGCGACCATCCCTTCCTCGCGGTCAACTGCTCGGCGCTCCCCGGCGCGCTCATCGAGTCGCTGGTCTTCGGCCACGAGCGCGGCGCCTTCACCGGTGCCGACCGCCGCACCAAGGGGCAGCTGGAGCTCGCCGGTCAGGGGACCATCCTCCTCGACGAGATCGCCGAGATGCCCTGGGAGCTGCAGGCGAAGCTGCTCCGCGTCCTCGAAGATCGCCGCTTCCGTCCGCTGGGATCGCCCATCGAGCTCCCGCTCCACGCCCGCGTCCTCGCCTCCACGCACGTCGATCTGGAGCGGCGCATCGTCGAGGGGCGCTTCCGCGAAGATCTCTTCTACCGCCTGAACGTGGTGTCGATCGACGTGCCCTCGCTGGCCGAGCGAGAGTCGGATCTGCCGGTGCTCGTGGCCAGCTTTGCCCGGGAGTTTGCTCGCAAGCTGCGCTTCACCGACGAAGCGCTCGCGCGCCTGGCGGAGCGGCGCTGGAGCGGCAACGTGCGCGAGCTACGCAACGCGGTCCAGCGCATTGCCCTGCTCGCCGAGGAGGACGTCGTGGACGCGTCCGCTGTCGACGAGCTGGTGCCCGACCGCGCCCGCGAAGATGTTGCGCGCGAGATCGATCGACTCGCGCGAGCCTTGCTGGCTCTGCCCGAGAGAGTCGGCTCGAAGTTGCACGTCATCGAGCGAGCCGTGTTGCATCACGCGATCGAAACCTGCGGCGGCAACAAGAGCGCTGCGGCCCGCATGATCGGTGTCGATCGGAAGTCACTCGAGCGCAAATGGGACCGGCTTCACGAGGAGGATCTGCCCGGATCCGACCAATCGTTGCCCGGATCCGACCAACGGCGTCCTCCGCGA
This sequence comes from Labilithrix luteola, assembly GCA_026225435.1. Lineage (GTDB taxonomy): Bacteria > Myxococcota_A > Polyangia > Polyangiales > Polyangiaceae > JAMFST01. The sequence continues at coordinate 689 of JAMFST010000192.1, read as the reverse complement.
AGCTGAGGATGCTCGAGAAAATCATCACAACACACCCGGGCCTGCCTCTTGCTGCTGTGAGCTCTCGCCTTGCCGACCCAGACGCCCACCCCGCCTCCTTCCTCGACTTCGCCTCCGTCGGCGCCGGCGTCCGCGAACGCAGCGAACGGCAGCAAGACAACGGCCGCGTCCCTCATGCCATCTGACCGCTCCGCTGCAGAAAAAGCAGCCTCGTCCTCCGGGTCGGGCCGCCGCAGCGCCATCTACGACTACCTGTCGGCCGTGGTGCACGACCTGCGCAACCCGCTCGGCGCGGCGATCGGCAATCTCTCGTTCGTTCGCGACAGCCTGTCTGACGGGCAGGACGACCTCGGCGAGGCGATCGACGATGCCGGCGATGCCGTGCGCCGGGTCGAGGCGCTGGTCGACGAGCTGGTGAACGTGGCGCAATACGAGGCGGGCACCTTGAAGGTCCACCCCGAGCCCGTGGACCTCTCCGCGCTTGCGGGCGCGGCCGTGGACCAGGCGCAGCGGGAGGCAGGCTTGCGCTCGGTGACTCTGCGTGCGGCCACGTCGGCCCCGGTGACGATCGACGGTGACCGCAACCTGGTGCGTCGGGTCATCGAGAGCCTCGTCTGGTGCGGCTTTCGCGCGACTCCGGCGCGCGGCATCATCGAGCTACGCAGCGAGCGCGGGAGCGACGGGGCGGG
>JAMFST010000191.1 GCA_026225435.1 Labilithrix luteola | reverse complement strand
GGTGCGGCGAGAGCGAGCCGATCAGCCCGACGCGCGTGCCGGCGATCCGCACCTGGTTTGAGGGCTGCAGGCCCGAGCCCTCCGGCAGCACGACCTTGACGTTGTACGTCGGCACGAACGGCAGGCCGTTGTTGGCGTTGTAGGAGAGGTACACGGCCACGACCACGATCAGTGTCGTGACGGCGCCGATCAGCAGCGGGCTGCCGGCGATCGAGGAGTTGCGGCGCCGATTCATCAGGGCGTCTCCGATGCGTCGCAGCTGAGCAGTTCGTTGTCGGTGAACGGCGAGGAGCCGTCGGCGGCCGGTGCTGTTGCCGCTCCCGGGCAGCGTCGCAGCTGGCCTGTTTTCAGCGCCGCAAGCGCTTCCGCCGGGCCCGCCGCCGTTGTGGCCGGCCGTGCCGTACGTCGGATCGCGCAGCAGCCTCGCCAGGTGCAGCCAGCCGCTCATCGCGTGCTGCACGTAGTCGATGCGGATGTCGTCATCGACGACGCTCTCGCGCACGCCGCCACGGGCGCGCTCCGGGTTCTTGAGGAAGAAGTCGTTCTCGTCGCCGTACTGCTGGCCGGTGGTGAAGGCGGCGATCGCGGTGGCGCTGGGGAGCAGATCGTCGGTCGGCTTGCCGAGGAAGCGCATCATGCGCATGTCGGCGACGAGCGCCTCGAGTCGCACGGAGGCAGGGGTCGACGGCGCCTCGGCGTAGAAGCTGCCGACGAAGTCGGGCGACGGGGCGTGCTCCTTGGAGTGCTGGGCGCGCTTGATGGCGTCGGCGATGAGGAGCGCGTGGTCGACGTAGGCCTGATCGGGGACCCGGCGCTGCAGCTCGTTGAGCGCGTAGGAGAGCCAATGATCGTGCTCGATGTTCTGCGCGGTCTGCCCGGCGTCGCGGATCTTCACGCAGAAGTCCGCCCCCTTCTTCGCCGCCTCGAGCCAGCGCGGATCGGGGTCGACGTTGTACAGATGGAGGAGGCCGAAGATGGCCTCGCCGGCGAAGTAGATGACCTCCTTCTTGCGCCCCTTCCCCTCTGTGGGGTTCTCCTTCTCGACGTCCTCGTTGCTGCGGAAGTGGCCGTCCGGGTACTGCTGGCGGACGATCAAGAGGCCGAGCTGGCGCATGACGTCGAGGTCGGCCTTGGAGCCGGTGGCCTCTGCCTTCTTGGTGTACGCGAGGAGCGCGAGGCCGTTGCCGCCGACCTTCTGCTGCTCCTCGTCGGCGTTGTCGGACAGGTAGAGCATCGGCTCCTTGGCGGGGCCGCCGTTCGCCGCGCTGGGCACCTTGAAGCGCGTGCGCAGGTAGTCGAGCCCCTTCTGCCCCTTGTCGAGGTAGAGCGGATCGTGCAGCTCGTCGTAGGCCTCGAAGAGCGCGTAGACCGCGCCGGCGTGGCGCAGCAGCCCGTAGGCGCTGTCCTCGTGGTCCTCGACCGGGTGATACATGTACGCGAAGTGGCCGCTGTCGATCATGGCGTGCGACAGGTAGTCGGCGCCGCTCTTCACCGCGGCGACGAGCTGCTCGGGGCTGACGCTGGACCCGTGGGGGACCATGTCGCGGTAGAGCGCGAGCGGCCCGCCGGCGCGCAGCGGCTCGACGACGCGGGTGGTGCTGAAGCGGTACGAGGTCCAGGTGTTCGGGTCGGCGTCGGCCAGCCCCTGGCGCAGGCGGGTGGTCACCTCCGCCGCCTTGATCTGCGGCGTCTTGCCGGTGCTGTACATCTTCTCCTCGGCGATGACGTTCGGCAGGATGGCGCTGAAGCGATTGCCGGCCTGCGCCGCGTAGCCGTCGAGACCGATGGCCGAGCCCTCGACCTTGAGCGGCTGCTCGAGGTTCACCGAGGAGACGCTGGTGATGACGTCGAGCGCCAGGCGGGTCGGGTGCATCGGGTTCTTCGCCAGCCGCGGAGCGAGCTCGGTCGCCGCCACGGTGACCGCGTCGTCGAGCGTGTTGGTCAGCGCGGTCGTCGTCTGCGGCGGGAAGGGGGCGCTGTAGGCGGTGAGGAAGACGCGGCGCACCGGCGCTCCGACCTTGGGCAGGTCCGCCTGGGCCGGCGCGTCCTTGCCGTCGACGATCGCCCGCGCGCGGGTGAGCAGCGCCGCGAGATCGGTGGCCGACAGATCGGGCTGACCGGCGGCGCCGAAGGCCGTGGCCCCCTTGGCGGGATCCATCGGCACGTCGTTGCCGGCGTCACCGCAGCGACAGCCGGGCAGGAGCGCGCCGCTCCAACAAAGACACAAAAAAAGGAAAGTACGGAAGGACGCGACCTTCATGGGATGCCGCGCATAGTGGCGCGGGTGGTGGCCGTCCTCCAAGCGGGAGTTTCGTCCGCGGCGACGCTCCCTCCGGTAAAGTTCCCGCGCCCTCAGCGACGGCGGGTGACGCGGCCGACCCGGGAGACCAGGCGCAGCGCCCGGCGCTTCAGCCCGCGGCCGAAGAAGCGCTCGACGGCGTATCCGGAGCCGACGGCGAGGAGACCGCGACCGTACTGGCTCCAGAGGAGCGTGCCGGCCGCGAGCGCGACGGCGGCGACGGCTCCGGCGGCCAGCTCCGGGCGCCGGCGGACGGCCAGGTAGAGGTCCTCGGCGCGGTTGCGGCTGACCCTTACCTGAAGCGCCGAGGCGCCGGCCTCCGTGGCGATCGTGGCAGCCTTGTCGCGCGATGCCTCACGGCGGGGCGCATCCAAGAAAGACCGGGACGACGCGCCTTCGTCGTCGGGAGTGACCGCGAGGGCGGAGAGAAGCTGCGCGGACGTCGAGGAAAGGCTGGGCGTGTTCATGAGAGTACGACTTCGCAGAGCACGCGCCGTACCGCCTCAATGGTACGAAGCCTCGTACGGCTCCATGGTACGAAGCTTGAAGGTGATTCGTCGTGAGAGGCCCCGTTGACTGACGCGCCCGCGCCCGGATCGGACGGCTCTGCACGCCCGGCTGCCTCGGGGCGTCCATCGGTGCGGCCGTTGCGGGTCTCGGCCTCCCTTCGCCCGGCGCCGAACCTCGGACCGGGGCAGGGGACGAGCAAGCCGGTCGAGCGCGTCTCGCTCCCCACGCGGCTCATGCCGGACATCCAGCGGCCCGAGCGACGGCTGGCGATCTCCGCCTTCCTCTGCCTCTTCGGCATCCTCACCGCGCACACGCTGACGGAGACGGCGCGCGACGCGCTCTTCCTCGCGCACCTGCCGGCGGCGCGCCTGCCGTGGGTGTACCTCGGCATCGCCGCGTCGAGCGCGCTGATGGTCCGCGCCACGGGCAACCGGCCGCGCGGCGGGAAGAAGCCGGTCACCTTGCCGGTGGTGCTGCTCTTCGCCGCGGGCATCGACGTCGGCTTCTTCGCGCTGACGAGCTTCCGTACCAACCTCGTGTTCTATGCGCTCTACCTGTGGAGCGGCATCTTCGGCTCCTGGGCGGTGCTGACGTTCTGGTACCTGCTCGCGCGGGTCATCGACGTCGGGCGCGCCAAGCGGATCTATCCGTTCGTCGGCGCCGGGGCGATCGCCGGGGCCATCTTCGGAGCTGCCTTCGCGCGCGGCGTCGCCTACTTCGCGCCGGCGCAGCTGCTGCTCGTGGTCGCCGCCGGCGTGCTGGTCATCACCGCGCTCGGTCCGACGCTGGTGTTCGCCCGCCTGGTCGCCCGCGCCAAGGTCGACGCCGACGCCGACGAAGAGGAGCCGGCGGCCACCTCGGTGATGGCCGACGTCGGCGAGGCGCTGCGCACTCGCCACGTGCAGAAGATCCTCGCCGGCGCGCTCCTGTCGAACCTCGCGGCCACGCTGATCGACTTCCTCTTCAAGTCGTATGCGGCATCGCACCACGCGCCGGAGGAGCTCGGGGCGTACTTCGCGACCACCGCGTTCGTCTTCAACGTGGCGGCGCTCCTGGTGCAGCTGTTCCTCGCGGGGAGCTTGCTCCGCCTGCTCGGTCCGCCGCGCGCGCTGCAGGTGATGCCGGTGCTCTTCGTGCTCATCGCCTTCGCCGGCGGATCGCCGGGGATCGCGGTGTGGATCTGGTTGCCGCTCCTCTACAAGGGGGTCGACAGCGCTCTGCGTCCGTCGCTGCTGCGCACCGCCACCGAGCTGCTCGAGCTGCCGCTCAGCGACAGCGTGCGCCGCGGCGCCAAGGTGCTGATCGATCTCTTCGGGCAGCGGGTCGGGCAGGCGCTGGCGTCGGTGTGCATCCTCGGGATCACCGCGCTCGGGCTGCAGGCACACGCCGTCCGCATCTCCATCGTCGTCGTCTCGGTCGTCTGGGTCGTGCTGAACGCGCGGGTGAAGGCCGGCTACCTCGATCTCTTCCGCACGAACCTGCGCGACGGGCTCCTCGGCTCGAGCCAGCGCTCGGCGCTCGACCTCGACGCGCTCGAGACGCTGCTCACGGCGCTCAACAGCCCGAACGAGGCCGAGGTGGTCGCCTCGCTCGACCTCTTGCGCGACGTCGGCAAGCTGCAGCTGGTGCCGGACGTCATCCTCTTCCACCCGTCGACCGAGGTGGTGCTCAAGGCGATGCCCTGGATGGTGGAGATGCGCCACGAGGCCATCAAGCCGATCCTCGCCCGGCTGGTGATCTCCGGCGCCCCGCAGGTCCGCGCCGCGGCGCTCCGGCAGACGATCGAGCTGGTGCACGACTGCGATCCGCTGCGCACGTACCTCGACGATCCGGACGTGGAGGTGCGCACGACGGCGCTGGTCGGGCTGGTGGCGCATGGCGACACGCCGCCCGAGGAGGCGCAGCGCGCGCTCGATCGCGCCATCTCGCGTGGGGACACGGCGGGGCGGGTGGCGCTGGTCGACGCGATGGCCTGGCACCCCTCGACCCGCTTCGTCCCCATCCTCCGCCAGCTGGCCAGCGACGACGACGCGCGCGTTCGCGCCGGGGTGGCTCACGCCATCGCCAAGCTGCACGAGCCGGAGCTGATCGGCATCCTGGTTGGCCTGCTCGCCAAGGCCGACGTGCGCGACGACGTGCACCAGGCGATGGGCGAGCTGGGGGACGATGCCTGTCGCCAGCTCTCGGTCTACATGGGCGACGCGCGCTGGCCCTTCGCGGTGCGGCGCCAGCTTCCGGCCGCCATCGCCGCCTCCGGCTCGGCGCTGGCGGCGCCCGTGCTCGTCGATCGTCTGGCGGTCGAGGAGGACATGATGATGCGCACGCGCATCCTCCGCGCGCTGCGCACCCTGATGAGCACCGCCGATCCGCACGATCAACCGCCGGCGCTCGATCAGGGGATCCTCGAGCAGCTGCTCGTCCGCTACCTCGACGGCTCGCACACCATGCGGGACATCGCCGCGCAGCTCGACGCCGGGGCGCGCGAGGATTCGCGCCGGGCGACGGCGGCGCACGATCTGCTGCGCTCGTTCATCGGCGAGCGGATGTACACCGTGCAGGAGAACGTCTTCCTCGTCCTCGGTCTGCTCGACCCGCGCGAGGACTACGCGCTGCTCCTGCGTGGGCTGCGAGGCAACAGCCCGGCCCTGCGCGCCAACAGCCAGGAGCTGCTGGAGAACGTGCTCACCAAGCACCGCGAGCGGGTGCTCCAGCTGCTGCAGGATCCGCCCCCTCCGCGCGTCGTCGACTATCCTGGCACCTTGCGCAAGATCCTCGAGGCGCCGAGCAGCACCGCGCGAGCCATCGCCGCGTACCATGTCGGCGAGCTCGGGCTCTCCGGCCTGCGCCCCGAAGTCATGAACCTCAAGCTGCCGACCGGTGACTCGATGACCGATCTCGTCGGGCAGGTGCGGCGCTCGCTGCGGGCGGCGACGTGAGGCCGGTCAGCACCGAGCGCTTGCTGTCGCTGCGCGCCTTGCCGGTGTTCGGCCTGTTGCCGATCAAGGATCTCAACCTCATCGCCCGCTACACCAGTGACCGGCAGTTCCGCGCCGGCGCGCCGCTGCACGCGGCCAACGAGGTGCTCGATCGCATCCAGATCCTGACCCACGGGCAGGTCGCGGTGAGCAAGAACGGCGAGCGGCAGCGGGTCGACAGCGCGCCCATCGCCATCGGTCTGTTCCCGGTGCTGGCGCAGTCGGCGGTGGACTACGAGACGACCGCCATCACCCGCGTGCGCGCGGTGGAGATCGACGGGCGGCGCCTGGGCGATCTCTTCGACGACTATCCGCGGCTGCTCCTGCACGCCATCCAGCAGGTGGCGCAGGGGCTGGTGAGCACCTCGTCGACGCGGGTCGACTTCGCCGTGCGGGGCTCGTCGCTCGAGGAGGTCGAGGAGCCGCCGCCCGGACACCTGAACATCGTCGAGCGGCTCTTCTTCCTGCGGAAGATCCTCCCGCTCGACCGCATCAGCATCGACGCGCTGGCGAGCATCGCGCGGCAGCTGGAGCCGGCCGACTTCTCCGCCGACGAGACCATCTGGCACGTAGGTGATCGCGGCGACGAGCTGCTGGTGGTGCTGCGCGGGGTGGTCGAGGCGCGCAAGGACGACGGGCAGTGCTCGCGGCGCGATCGGCCGGGCGCGCTCGGTGGGCTGGAGGCGCTCGCCGGGGTGCCGCGCTGGTACGATCTGGTCGCCAGGACGCCGGTGGAGGCGCTGCGCCTGCGGGTCGATCTGCTCATCGACGCGTTCGAGGAGCACACCGACATGGGGCTCGATTTCCTCGCCTTCCTGGCGACGATCGCCCTCGAGCTGACCGATCTGGTGGCGCCGCCGCCGGACGATTCGGCCAACCGCGATCCGGTGCTCCTCGCCGCTCCGTCGCTGGACGCGCTGCGCGAGGAGCTCGATCCGCAACAGCCGCCCTCCGACGGGGCCACGCTTCCCGACCTGCCGCCGGCGCCTCCGTCCGAGCCCGCGTAGTCGACTCCGCCGTATCGTAAGGCTGTGGCACTCGCGCAGCGGCGCAGGTGCAGCGTGTCAGGCATGAGCGCGACATCGCGTCGCGGTGCAGCAAGATCCGACGTCGTCTCGCGCAGGTGCGTGTGCGCGAGGCGCTCTGCAGCGGCTGTGCTGGAGCGAGCACGGCTTTCGCATCAGCAGCGGTCGGACCTCCATGTGGATCGTACGGCTAGCCCTCCATCGCCCGTACACGGTGGCGATCCTCTGCATGACGATCCTGCTGATGGGGATCCTGTCGATCTTCAGCATGCCGGTCGACATCTTCCCCGAGGTCAACATCCCGGTCGTCATCGTCGTCTGGAACTACACCGGCCTGTCCGCCGAGGACATGGAGCGCCGGATCGTCATCATCAGCGAGCGCAGCATGTCGACCTCGGTGTCCGGCATCACGCACATCGAATCGACGATGATGAGCGGCACCGGCATCGAGCGCGTGTACTTCGAGCCGGACGCGGACATCGGCGGCGCCATCGCCCAGATCACCTCCAGCTCCCTGACGGCGACGCGCACCATGCCGCCGGGGACCCAGCCGCCGGTCATCCTCCGCTTCAACGCCACCAACGTGCAGGTGGCGCAGATGACCGTCTCGGGCAACGGCCCCTCCGAGTCCGAGCTCTTCGACTACGGCCTGAACTTCATCCGCATCCGCCTCTTCACCGTGCCCGGTCTGTCCACCCCGGCGCCGTTCGGCGGCAAGCAGCGGCAGGTGCAGATCGACATCGACCCGGCGCGCTGCGCGTCGAAGGGGATCTCGCCGCAGGACGTGGTCAACACGCTCCTCAACCAGAACGTCATCTTGCCCTCCGGTGACGCGCGCCTGGGGAACCTCGACTACGACGTCATCCTGAACTCGAGCCCGGCCCAGGTGCTCGACTTCAACGCCATCCCCATCCGCCAGGTGAACGGGCAGATCGTCTACCTGGGAGACGTCGCCAGCGCCTACGACGGCTACGCGACGCAGACGAACATCGTCCGCGTGAACGGCAAGCGGGCGACGTATCTGTCGATCCTGAAGAAGGAGAGCTCCTCCACCCTGGCGGTCGTCGACGCTGCCAAGGAGATGCTCCCCACCTTGCAAGCGGCGGCGCCCGCGGGCTTCGAGCTGAAGATCGCCTTCGACCAGTCGATCTTCGTCCGCGGCGCCGTCACCGGTGTGCTGCGCGAGGCGTGCATCTCGGCGGGCCTGGTCGCCATCATGACGCTCGTCTTCATCGGCAGCTGGAGGAGCACGGTCATCGTCTGCATCTCCATCCCGCTGTCGATCATGGTCGGCGTCATCGGTCTCAAGCTGACCGGACAGACGCTCAACTTGATGACCCTCGGCGGGCTCTCGCTGGCCATCGGCATGCTCGTCGACGACGCCACCGTCGAGGTGGAGAACATCAACCGCAACCGCGGGATGGGGAAGAACGTCGTCAAGGCGATCCTCGACGGCGCCCGGCAGATCGCGACGCCGGCCATGGCCGCGACGCTCACCATCTGCATCGTCTTCTTCCCCGTCGTCATGCTGACGGGGCCGAGCAAGTACCTCTTCATCCCGCTGGCCATCGCGGTCGTCTTCTCCATGCTGGCGTCGTACCTGCTCTCGCGAACGCTGGTGCCGACGATGGCGCACATGCTGCTCGCGCACGAGAAGCCGGAGAAGCCGGAGGAGTTCGACACGAGCGAGATGTCCGAGGACGCCGGCAAGGGGGAGCCGGAGCAGGAGGACCTCGACTTCCACGACCAGGCGAACGCAGAGCAGCTCGACTTCGATCTGCCGGAGCCGAAGGCGGCGGAGAAGAAAGGGTGGCGCGAGAGGCTCAACGAGAAGCGCGAGCGCGCCTTCGAGAAGCTGCAGGACGGCTACACGCACCTCTTGATGGTGGTCATCGCCCGTCGAAAGACGGTGCTCACCATCGCCGGGCTGCTCATCACCACCAGCCTCGCCCTCGTCGTCGCGGTGGGGCTCGACTTCTTCCCCTCGGTCGACTCCGGGATCATGAAGCTGCACTTCCGTGCGCCGCCCGGCACCCGCATCGAGGAGACCGAGCGGATGGTCGATCAGGTGGAGCGGAGCATCCGCCAGATCGTCCCCGCCGACGAGCTGACGACGGTGAACGACAACATCGGCGTGCCGCTCTATTACAACCTCGGCTACATCCAGACGGACAACTCCAACGGCGCCGACGCGGAGATCCTCGTCGCCCTGGGCGACAAGCACAAGCCGTCGGTCGACTACCAGGAGAAGATCCGCGCGAGCGTGGAGAAGGAGCTCCCCGGCTCGGTCGCCTACTTCCAGTCGGCGGACATCGTCACGCAGGTGCTCAACTTCGGCGCCAGCTCTCCCATCGACGTGCAGGTCGAAGG
>JAMFST010000190.1 GCA_026225435.1 Labilithrix luteola | reverse complement strand
CTGGTGCGCTCCTCGATGTCGCTCACGGCTTTCCCGCCCACCTTCAACGGCAGAGTGCCGCGGTGCGCAAACGAGCGCAGCCAGCTCCTCCTCCGCTCGAGCGGCACGGATGTCCAAACGTACAGACACAACGCGTCGAGCGGTGAGAGCGAGACACCGTGCCCCAGCGCCGGCACGGCCACCACCGCCGCACGACCGACGGCGATCGCGTCCTCCAGCTCCACCCGGTTGTAGGGGAGCGTGAGCCGCGGCTCCTGCACGGTGCCGCGCGCTCCCGTCAGGCCGGGAGCGTTCGCGGTGAGCGTCTCGACGCAGGACGGCATCAGCTGCTCGCCCAGCACCAGATTCTGCAGTGTGTCAGCGATACGCGTCACGCCGAGCTCCGCCAGCTCCGCACGAGTCGCCAGCATGGTCGCCGACGCCGGCGCGCCGTCCAGCTGCGCGAGGAGGCGGTCGTAGACGGGACCAGTGAAGTCCAGGGTGTACGGCGTCAACGGCACCTCGCGCTTCACCAGCGAGAGCGGCGCCGTCAGAGCGAAGGTCGTCTCCTCGAAGCAGGCGCGACGCACCTCGGCGTGGCCGGTCACTTCCCCGTTCACGTAGACGTCGGCGCGGAACGGCTCGTTCAGCGCGTAGTCCTTGAACATCTCGAGATCGATCCGATCCGTCAGCGTGCGCGCGTGCTCCTTCAGCTTCGGCGGGAAGGCGAGCTCCGGGACGTTGAGGTGCAGCGGGACCTGCCCCACGTAGGCGAGCCCGGAAGTCGCGAGCGAGCGCGCCACGTCGGCGACGTACATCGGCTCCCAGTGCTCGTGGAAGTACTCGTGCGCCACGTAGGGGAGCCCGGCCTTCTCGATCAGCGCGAGCATCGAGCGCGCGGTGGGGTGCGCGCGGAAGTAGCCCGCCTCGCCGTCGGCCAGGCGCTTCACCAGCTCGTAGCCCGCGCGCGCCCGCTCGAGCGTCGAGGCGCCCGCCTCGAGAGCGTGACGGGTGTGCTCGAGCATCACGCGACGCAGCGGTTCGAGCGCGGCCCAGGCGGGGAGCGCGTCGTAGCTCACGTAGAAGAGCCCACCGGGCTTCAGCCGGCTGCGCGCGAAGGCGAGGATCGCCGCGCGCTTCTCCGCGCTCACCCAGGTCCAGATCCCGTGGGCGACGAGGAAGTCGAGCGGCGGGAGGTCCTGCTCGAGCAGCGCGGTGAAGTCGCACTCGAGGAGCTCGACGTTCCCCAGCTCCGCCTTCTGCGCCCGCGCCCGGGCGGTTGCGATCTGCTGCGGGTTGAAGTCGACGCCGTAGAAGCGGCCGCGCGGACTGGCCGCCGCGAAGGTGAGCAGCGTGTCGGCCGTGCCGCAGCCGAGGTCGCAGTAGGTGAAGCCGGTGTCGCTCGCCCCCGGGGACGACGGGCGCTGACCGTTGAGCGCCGCGACCAGCCGCAGCATCGGCGGCGACGACTGGTGCACGAAGCTGCGGGGGTACGGGACGTCGAGGACGTATTCCGCGCGGGGCATGGCGGCGGTGTGGTCTTGCCACGCCCGCCGCGACCCGGCTCACGAGAGAGCGGGTGCGCCCTTCGTTAACTCCGACATTGCGGGACCGTTGAGCACCTCGCGGACCTTGCGCGCGAGCGGCTCGGGCGTGATCGGCTTCTGCAGGAAGGCGATGGAGGCATCGAGGATCCCGTGCCGTACGACCGCGTCGTCCGTGTAGCCGGACATGAACAGCACCTTGAGCGAGGGGCGCAGCGGCAGCAGGTGCTCGACGAGCTCGCGTCCGCTCATGCGCGGCATGACCACGTCGGTGAGGAGCAGATCGATGGTCCCCGGGTGCGCCTCGGCCAGCGCCAGCGCCTCCACGCCGTTCGGCGCCTCCAGCACCGTGTAGCCGAGACGCCGCAGGATGGTGCGCGCCAGCACGCGGACCCCCTCCTCGTCCTCGACCAGCAGGATGGTCTCCGCGCCGCGCGGCGCTCCACGCTCGATCGGCGTCGCCACCCGGGGGTTCGCCGGGGCGCTCTGCGCGGCGATCGGGAAGTAGACCTTGAACGTCGTCCCCTTCCCCGGCTCGCTGTACACCCAGATGGTCCCGCCGCTCTGTTGCACCACGCCGAACACGGTAGCGAGGCCGAGTCCGGTCCCCTTCCCCTGCTCCTTGGTGGTGAAGAACGGCTCGAACATCCGCGCCTGCGTCGCCTTGTCCATGCCGGCGCCGTTGTCGCTGACGGCCAGCATCACGTGCGGCCCCGGCGTCACCCCGACGTGGTCGGCGGCGTAGGCGGCGTCGAGCACCACCTCCGCCGTCTCGATGATCAGGAGCCCTCCGCGCGGCATCGCGTCGCGGGCGTTCACCGCCAGGTTCATGATCACCTGCTCGACCTGCCCGGGATCGACCAGCACCGGCAGCAGATCGGGCGCGCAGCTGGTGGACAGCTCGACGTCCTCGCCGATCAGCCGCCGCAGCATCCCCTGCATGCCGTCCACCACCAGCCCGAGATCGGTGAGCCGCGGCGCCAGCACCTGGCGGCGGCTGAAGGCGAGCAGCTGCTTGGTGAGATCGAGCGCGCGCCGTCCGGCCGCACCGATCTCCTCCAGATCCGTCCGCATCGGATCGCCCGGCGGGAGCTCCTCGGAGAGCAGCTCGCTGTAGCTGAGCACCACCGAGAGCAGGTTGTTGAAGTCGTGAGCGACGCCGCCAGCGAGGAGCCCGACGGTCTCCATCCGCTGCGCCTGCCGCAGCTGGTCTTCCAGCTTCTCGTGACGCTCCTCGGTGAGCTTGCGATCGTTGATGTCCTGCATGGAGCCGAGGACGTGGGTGACCTCGCCGCGCTCGTTGCGCGAAGGGCGGCCGATCAGGCGGATCCACATGGGGCTCCCCTTGGCGGTGACGATGCCCCCCTCCTTGTCGAAGGGCACACCTTGCGTCGCGCACAGCTCCATCGCCGTGCGCACCTCGGCGCGAAAGTCGTCGACCATGAAGCCGAGCGCCTCGACGAAGGTGGGCCGCGTGCCGAGCGGCATCTCGTGCAGCTCGCAGCACTCGTCCGACCACTCCACGTGCTCGCCGTTGACGTGCAGCCGCCAGCCGCCGAGGCGCGCCGTCTGCCCGGCGATCTCGAGCAGCGCGCGGTTCTGCTGCAGATCGGCGTTGGCGCTGACGGCGTGGCGCAGCGCCTTCTGCAGCGCGGCGACCACCGTGCCGAGCGCGAGGACCAGGCTCACGTTCACCAGCGAGAAGTTCGCGGTGACGATCACCCAGCCGGCGAGCGTCTCCGTCTTCCAGCCCGGCAGCACCATCTCCGGGTGGGCGATGCCGAGGTAGCCGGTGAGCAGGAGGGTGAGCGCGCTGAGCGCCGCGGCGCGCAGCCCCCAGCGCCGCCCCAGGAGCAGCGTGGCGAAGAGCGAGAAGCCGAGGAGGAAGGTCTGGCCGATGGCCCCCACCTGCAGGAGCAGGCCGAGCCCCAGCAGGTAGAAGACGCCGGAGATCCCCATCGAGCGCGATCGTGGAGAGAACGAGCGCGCGACGGTGAGCCCCGCGACCAGCGCCAGCGCCACGGTATCGAGCACCGCCACGCCGGGCTTCCCGTCGCGTAGCGCCACGTACGCGCTGGGGAAGTAGACGATCGACCCGAGGATCAGCGTGACGCGGAGGACCACACGCAGCAGCTCGCCACGCCAGCCCGGAGGCGAGACGGGCGGCTCCTTCCTGGCGTCCGCCGTGCTCACCTCGTCCCCATTCGCTGCTCACCCCAAGGCGAGAACCTATGTCTGAGCTGATGATGCCATCGACCGCTCCAGCGGGCCAGAAAGCGCCACGGCGCGCCGTTTCCTGGTCAGCGTCACGTAGAACACCGGGGTCAGCAGTAGCCCGAAGACGGTGACGCCGATCATCCCGGAGAACACCGCCACCCCCATGGCGTGGCGCATCTCCGCGCCGGCGCCGAAGGAGTGCACCAGCGGCCACACGCCCATGATGAAGGCGATGGAGGTCATCAGGATGGGCCGCAGGCGCAGGCGGCACGCCTCGAGGACCGCCTGCAGCGGCGCCATCCCGTCGCGCTGCTGATCGCGGGCGAACTCCACGATGAGGATGGCGTTCTTGCAGGCGAGGCCGACGAGGACGAACAGGCCGATCTGGGTGAACAGGTTGTTGTCACCGTTGTCGAGCCACACCCCGCCGATGGCCGCGAGGAGACACATCGGCACGATGAGGATGACGGCGAACGGCAGCGACCAGTTCTCGTACTGCGCTGCGAGCACGAGGAAGACGAGCAGGACGCAGAGCGGGAAGATGTACAGCGTGGTGTTGCCCGAGAGGATCTGCTGGTAGGTCAGATCGGTCCACTCGAAGGTGACCCCTTGCGGGAGCTCCTTCTTGCCGAGCGCGTCGATGGCGGCGAGCGCTTGCCCCGAGCTGAAGCCGGGGGCGGCCGCGCCGTTGACCTCCGCGGCTGGATAGCCGTTGTAGTGGGTGACGCGGTCCGGCCCGTTCGACTCGCGCACCTTCACCAGCGAGGCGAGCGGCACCATCGCGCCGGCGGCGTTGCGCGTCTTGAGCGCGCCGATGTCCTCCGCGCGCAGGCGGAACGGCTGGTCGGCCTGCACGTTGACGCGGAAGGTGCGCCCGAAGCGGTTGAAGTCGTTCACGTAGACCGACCCGAGGTTCGCCTGCATGGTGGCGAAGACGTCGTCGAGCGCCACGCCTTGCGTCTTGGCCTTCACGCGGTCCACGTCGGCGAAGAGCTGCGGCACGTTGACCTGGTAGCCGCTGAAGAGGCCTGCCAGCTCGGGGGACTTCTGCCCGGCGGCGAGGAAGCTCTGGGTCGTGTCGTAGAGCGGCCCGAGACCACTGGCGGCGTGGTCCTCGATGTACAGCTTGAAGCCGCCGATGGTGCCGAGGCCGTTGACCGGCGGAGGCGGGAAGATGGCGACGTAGGCCTCCTCGATGGCGGCGAACTTCTTCTGCAGCGTCGCCGCGATGGCCGGGCCGGAGAGCTCCTTGCCCGGGCGCTCCTCGAACGGCTTGAGACCGACGAAGACGATGCCGGCGTTGGTCGCGTTGGTGAAGCCGTTGATCGACAGACCGGGGAACTCGATGGTGTCGGAGACGCCCGGAGTCTCGAGCGCGGCGGCGGCCATCTTGCGGATCACCTCCTCGGAGCGATCGAGCGAGGCGGCATCGGGCAGCTGGGCGAAGGCCACCAGGTACCCCTTGTCCTGCGTCGGCACGAAGCCGGTCGGCACCTTGTGGAAGCCGAGGTAGGTCAGGCCGAGCAGCGCGACGTACACCACCAGCGCCAGGCGCGAGCGCCCGAGGATCTTCTGCACGACGCGCACGTAGCGGTTGGAGGCGGCGTCGAAGAAGCGGTTCCACGGGCGGAAGAACCAGCCGAGCGCCCGCTCCATCCCCCGCGAGAGCGCATCCTTGGGCGCGTCATGTCCCCGCAGGAGGAGCGCCGCGAGCGCCGGGCTCAGGGTGAGCGAGTTGAAGGCCGAGATGACCGTGGAGATGGCGATGGTGAGGGCGAACTGGCGGTAGAACTGCCCCGTCAACCCGGCGACGAAGGCGATGGGGACGAACACCGCGCAGAGGACCAGCGCGATGGCGACGATCGGCCCGCTCACCTCGTCCATCGCCTTGCGCGTCGCCTCGCGCGGGGAGTGGCCGAGGGCGATGTTGCGTTCCACGTTCTCGACCACGACGATGGCGTCGTCGACGACGATACCGATGGCCAGCACCAGGCCGAAGAGCGACAGGGCGTTGATGGAGAAGCCGAGCATCTTCATCACCGCGAACGTGCCGACGAGCGACACCGGCACCGCGGCGATGGGGATGATCGAGGCGCGCCAGGTCTGGAGGAAGATCACGACGACCAGGACCACCAGCGCGAGCGCCTCGAAGAGCGTGTGCACCACCTCCTCGATCGAGGCGCGCACGAAGCGGGTCGGGTCGTAGGCGATGCGGTAGTCGACCCCTTGCGGGAAGCTCTTCTTCAGCTCCTCCATCGTGGCGCGCACGTTGTTCGACAGCTCGAGCGCGTTGGAGCCGGGCGACTGGAAGACCGGGAGCGCGACCGCCTCCTGGTTGTTCAGCAGGCTGCGCAGCGCGTACTGATCGGCGCCGAGCTCGATGCGAGCGACGTCGCGCAGCCGGACGTTGGCGCCGTCGGCCCCGACCTTGACGACCACGTCGGCGAACTCCCCTTCCTCGACGAGGCGCCCGCGGGTGTTGATGGAGAGCTGGAAGCTCTCGTTGGTCGGCGCCGGTTGCTGCGCCAGCGCGCCGGCGGCGACCTGCACGTTCTGCTCGCGCAGCGCTGCCACCACGTCACCGGCGGTCATGTTGCGCGCCGAGAGCTTGGCCGGGTCGAGCCAGACGCGCAGGCTGTAGTCGCCCGAGCCGAAGATCTGCACGTCGCCCATCCCGGGGATGCGCGCGAGCGTGTCCTTCACCTGGAGCACGGCGTAGTTGCGCAGGTACTGCTGGTCGTAGCGCCCGTCGGGGCTCACCAGGTGCACGACCATGGTGAGGTCGGGGGACGACTTCTTCGTCGTCACGCCGAAGCGCTGCACGTCCTGCGGCAAGCGGGGGAGCGCCTGGGCGACCCGGTTCTGCACCTGCACCTGGGCGATGTCGAGATCGGTCCCGATGCGGAAGGTGATGGTCAGGGTCAACGCGCCGTCGGCCGTCGAGTCCGAGCCCATGTACAGCATGTTCTCGACGCCGTTGATCTCCTGCTCGAGCGGAGCGGCCACCGTCTCGGCGATGACCGCGGGGTTGGCGCCGGGGTACCGCGCGCGCACCACCACCGTGGGCGGCACCACCTCCGGATACTCGGAGATGGGCAGGCGGAAGGCGGAGATGGCGCCGACGACGAAGAGGATGATCGACAGGACCGCCGCGAAGATGGGGCGGTCGATGAAGAAGTGCGCGAGCTTCACGGGGCTCCTCCGTCGGTGGCTCCGAGCTTCGGAGGTGTGGCCATCGGCACGTCGTGCGGCGCGACCTTCACGCCGGGGCGCACGCGCTGCAGCCCGTTGACCACGACCCGGTCGGAGGCGGTGAGCCCGCTCCGCACGATGCGCAGCCCGTCCTGCACCGGGCCGAGGGTGACCCCGCGGTACTCGACCTTGTCCCCCTCCTCGACCACGTAGACGAACTTGCGATCCTGGTCGGTGCCGACGGCGCGGTCGTTCACCAGCACCGCGTCGTGCGCGCCCCCGGCAGGGATGCGCACGCGGGCGAAGAGCCCCGGCGTCCAGTGCCCGGTCGGGTTGCCCAGCACGGCGCGCACCTGCACCGTCCCGGTCCCCGGCTCGGCGTGATTCTCGGTGAAGTCGAGGTGGGCCTCGTGCGGGTAGCCCTCGTCGTCGGCGAAGCCGATGTACGCCTTGGTCGCCTTGTCACCCGGCTGCGCCGAGGACTGGATCTGCAGCGCGCGCCGCTCGTCGACGTCGACGTACACGTAGAGCGGGTCGACCGAGACCAGCGAGGTGAGCGCCTCGGGCGAGTCGGCGATCACCAGGTTGCCCGGCGTCACGTGGGTGCGCCCGACGCGCCCGGCGATCGGCGCGTAGAGGCGCGAGTAGCTCACGTTCAGCTGCGCCGTCGCCACCGCCGCGCGCGACACGCTGGTGGCGGCGGTGAGCTGGTCGAAGGTGCTCTTGGCGTTGTCGTAGGCGCGGGTGGCGATGGCGCCCGAGGCGAGCAGCTGCTTGGAGCGCTCGGCGTCGCGATCGGCGAACCCCACGTTGGCGTTGGCCTGCGCCAGCGACGCCTCGGCGCGCTGCAGCTCGGCGGCGTAGGGGCGGCTGTCGATGACGTAGAGGAGGTCCCCCTTCTTCACCAGGGCGCCTTCGGTGAAGGTCACCTTCTCCAGGTAGCCGGACACGCGGGCGCGGATCTCGACCGACTCCTTGGCCTGGGCGTGGCCGGTCAGCTCGTCCCAGTCGGTGGCGCTGGCCGTCACCGGGCGCGCCACGCTCACCGGCGTCGCGCCGGGTGCGGGGGCGTCCTGCGCCGCGGCCTCGTGACACGAGCCGAGACACGACACGAGCCCGACCAGTGACAGAGCAGAGACGGCAGCGGAGAGAACAGAGCGGGCGGTATCACGGTCCACGTGCGGCATCGGCGATCACCTCGTCGGGGTTGGATGCCCTCGATGACGCGTGCGGTCGCACTCAAACACTCAAATACGTATTTAACTTTTTGAGCTGCGATTTTCTCGTGAATCGTCGCTCGAGGTTGCCCGCCGGGCGCGTCCCGCCTGCTATGGTGGTCAGCGGTGGCCTCGACCAAGTGGATCGACGAGAGCTATGCGGAGCGCGCGCGGGTCTTCAAGGCGCTGGCCGACCCGCATCGCCTGCACATCATCGACGTGCTCTCCGAGGAGGGCAGCTTGTGCGGGACCGATCTGGCGGAGCGGGTGGGCATCAGCCTGGCGCTCCTCTCCCATCACTGGAAGGTGCTGACCGAGGCGGGCCTCATCTCGCGCGAGCAGCGGGGGCAGACCCGCTACTGCTCCATCGAGTGCAAGCGCCTGCAGGAGGTGATGGTCCCCTGGCCGGTGCCTCCGGTGGAGAGCACCGTCAGGCGCCCGGTGACGAAGCGAGCGACGAAGCCGAAACCCGCGACGAAGGCCGCCGCGACGCCAGCAGAACGGCGCCGAGGCAAGCGATCAGAAGCACGCTGAGCTCCATCCCCCCTTCGTCCGGTCCGCCGGCGCGGCTCCACCCGCGACCGGACGAGCGCCCCGGCCCGACGACGAACCAGTAGGGGGCGTGGGTCGTCCAGATCCCGTTGGCCAGCACGAAGATCTGCACGGCGCAGGCGACGACGACCTGCCGGCGAACGAGCAGCGCGCACGCTCCGACCGCCTGCACGGTGACGACCGACCAGACGAGCGCCGCGCCGAAGGGGAAGCCAGCGTCTTCCATCTGCTCGCCCCACGCGCGCATCCCTTCCGCATGGAAGCAGAGGAGCGCCGCGCCGCCGTGCAGGAACAGGATGGCAGCGACGGTGATGCGCACGAGGCGCACGGCCGCTCCGACGTCACCGTCTCCGTCGTCGTGGGCCGAACGCAGCGCGGCCAGACAGGCCAGGACGAGGAGGCTGAGCTCCACGCCCGGATGCCCCGTGACCTCGCCGCCGCCGACCACGTAGAAGTAGGGCCACTGGAAGACCACCGCGGTCACCGCGACGAGCGCGAAGAGCACCGCGCAGGCCGCCCGCACCTGGCGCCGGAGGAGCAGCGCGAGCGCGGCGCCGAGCTGGAGGAAGATGCCGAGCCACGCGACGCCGACGCCG
>JAMFST010000189.1 GCA_026225435.1 Labilithrix luteola | reverse complement strand
GATTGCCTGCCAGGCGGGCGCCGCGATCGTGACCCGGCGCGATCGCCGCGTGGCAGACGACGCAGCCGATCCCCGCGCGCGTCGCCTCGGGATCGAGGTCGCGTACCGGGCGACGACTGCGCGCGTCGGCGGCGCTCCACGCCGGCAGCGACGTGCTGCTCGGCAGGTGGCAGCGGGTGCACCATCCCTCACCGCCGGATCCGGTGACCGCGACGCCGCTCCGTCGATCGACGCAGGCCGCCTCGCTGCGATCGGGACGTCCGCGGAGCGCGCCGCCGCCACCGGGGCACTCGGAGCTCGCCTGCACCTGCTCCTCGACTGCGCTCTCGAGCGCTCCGAAGAGCGGGCTCTGCGCCGCGAAGGCCATCGCCGAGCGCGACCACTCGGCGAGCTCGCGCGGGTGACAGCCGCCGCAGCTGGCCGGGCTCATGTCGGCGACCGGTCGCGCGGTCCCGACGCGCGGCGCGGTGGCGACAGGACGGGGCGCCTCGGACGCGAAGACGGGGACGAGCAACGCGCTCACCACGGAGACGGCCACGACGGCGAGCCACCCGCGGCTCCAGCGCCGGCGGGGCGTGACGATGGTGCGCGAGATCGTCGTGCGCGGCCCGAGCTCCTCTCCCGACGAGACGGAAGCTCCGCTCCGCGGCTCCGCCAGCGCGCGCGCCCGTCGCCGGAGATCGCGCCCGCTCGGCGACCGACGCGACGGATCGGGATCGAGCAAGGCGAGCACCAGGCTCTGCACACCCAGCGGCAAGTCGCGCGCGGCCGCCCCCGCGAACGGCGGCGGGCTCCAGCGGTCATCGAGCCGCACGCGCCCTTCCCCGCGCGCCGGATGCACCCCGGTGAGCACGCGGTAGGCGATCAACCCGGCGACGAAGCGATCGGCGACCGCGTCCCACGTCGCACCGGCGAGCTGCGGAGCCGGCGTCCAGTCGAGCCGCGTCTCCTGCCTGTCCTCGCCGACGATCGCGACGAGCTCGTCGTCGCTCGCCCCCGGCGTCAGATCGACCGCGACGTTCCCCGGCCCGAGCGGTCCCAGCGACGCGGCTCCCGCCCCTTCGCGTCGCTCGAGCAGCCGCCCGAGCGCCACCAGGAAGCGGACCGCATCGGCCGGAGCGAGCCGTTCGCCGCGGGCGAGCTCGGCGACCGGGCGGAGCATCGCTTCAGCGCGCCGAGACGCTGGCAGCCGTGGTGACGGTGCTCGCCGCCGGAGACGCGTCGTGAGCGGCCTCGCGCGCCTGGTGCATCCGCGCGCCGTACGTCGCCGCCCCCGCCGTGAGCGACAGACCGATCACGAGCGCGAGCGACAGCCCGCGAGACAGCTCGCGCGGCGCCGCCCCTTGCTCGAGCAGCGCGACGGTGTCGAGCCGGCCCGTCGGTCGCGGGCGCGTCCCGCTGGCGCGCGGATCCGGTCGCGTGTCGGCGCGCTCGGCGGAGGTCGGCGCTCGCTCCACGCTCCGTCGCCGCGGCGCGCGTCGGTTGGCCCGCAAGGCGGTCAGCCGATCGAGCACCGCGCGTGCATCCTCCGGTCGATCCTCGGGCCGCTTCTCCAGCAGGTCGAAGATCAGCTCCTCGACGCCGGCCGGAAGCCCGCTGCGCGCCTCCTCGGGCAGATCGGGCACCTCGGCGGTGCACTGCAGGTTGAGCAGCTCGCGCGGCGACGCCGAGCGAAACGGCACGTGCCCGGCGAGCATCTCGTACATGACCAGGCCGAGCGCGTAGAGATCGCTCCGGCCGTCGAGCGGCCGCGCGTCGATCTGCTCGGGGCTCATGTACTCCAGCGTCCCCACGCTCTGCGTGCTCGTCGAGCGCGCCGCCTCCAGCACCTTGGCGATGCCGAAGTCCATCACCTTGACCTCCTCTGTCCCCGCGAGGCTCGCCGCGTCGGCCCCCGGCCCCGTATCGCTCCGCGCCGGCGGCACGAGCATCACGTTCTCCGGTTTCAGGTCCCGGTGCACCACGCTCGGCTCGCAGCCGTGCGCCGCCACCAGCGCCTCGCAGATCTGCGCGCCGATCTCGACCGCCTCCTGCCAGACCAGCTTCCCGCGGGCGATGAGCGCGTCGCGCAGGGTGCGGCCGCCGAGGTACTCGAGGGCCAGGACCAGCTGCCCGTCGGCCTCGAAGGCGGCCAGGCTGCGGACGATGTGCGGGTGCTCGAGTCGTGCGAGGATCTGCATCTCGCTGCGGAACATCCGGCGGGCGTCCTCGCTGCGGGCGAGCTCGGCGCGCATCACCTTCAGCGCCACCCGCCGGCCCGAGAGGCGCTCCTCCGCCTCGTAGACCTTCCCCATCCCGCCCTCGCCGACGAGGCGGCGCACCTCGTACTCGCCGATCCGATCCATGGGGCTTGGACGGCGGCCAAAGGAAAAGGATCTACTCGAAGACGGCCCCTTCTCCGGTCCCGAGCGCGGCCTCTGCCGCCACCATGTCCTCCATGCCGAAGGCCAGGCTGGCGGGGACGTCCTCGGGGGCGAAGAAGCGAACCTCGCGGATCTCGAGTGGATTCACCGGCGCGCCGGCCGCTCCGACGGTGCAGCGGACAGCGACGGTCACCCCGTGGAAGCGCGGATCGCGGTCCGGGCGGGAAAAGACGCCGACCGCCGGCCCCAGCGACACCTGCTGGACGCCGGCCTCCTCGAACAGCTCGCGGACGATCGAGCGGCGGAGCGTCTCGCCCCATTCCAGCGTGCCGCCGGGGAGCGCCCACTGCCCGTTGTCGGCCCGGCGCACCAGCAACAGGTGGCCGCGGTCGTCCCGGGCGATGGCCGCGATGCCCACCACCGGGCGTCGCAGCAGGTGACGGCCCATCTCGCGCAGCAGGGTGAGAGCGCCTTTTGGCAGGGCGGTGAGCGGGGCGAATCCCATGAGGCCCGCTGTGGTAACACGGCCGCGCCATGAAGCTCGTCACCCACCAGACCCCGGCCGGCGCTCGCGGCGCCATCCTCGACGGCGACACGCTCCTCGATCTCGAGAACTTGCTGTTCTGGAACACCCTCGAATCGGGCGGTTCGGCGACCCGCGCCTCGGTGCACGAGCAGTTCGGGCAAGGCGTGCTCGGCTTCGTGCAGCACGCCGCCCTGGCCCGCGCCGCGGTGGATCGCGCGCTCGCCGCCCTCGCCGACGTGCCGGAGGCGATCGACGGGATCCCGACGCGCACCCTTGCGCGGGCGGCCACCTTCCTCGCGCCCATCCCCCGCCCGCCGTCGGTGCGCGACGCCTACGCCTTCGAGCAGCACGTGGCGACCGCGCGCAGGAACCGCGGGCTCGAGATGACGCCCGACTTCTTCCGCTTCCCCGTCTACTACTTCTCCAACCACCAGGCGGTGGTCGGTCCGGGCGAGCTGGCGGTGCGCCCCAAGCTGCTCGAGCGGCTCGACTACGAGCTCGAGGCGGCCATCGTCGTCGGCGAGGAGCTGCGCGACGCGGACACCGGCACCGCCGACAAGGCCATCTTCGGCCTGATGGTGATGAACGACTTCTCCGCCCGCGTCGAGCAGATGGAGGAGATGAAGATGTCGCTCGGCCCGGCCAAGGGGAAGGATTTCGCCACCGGTCTCGGCCCCTGGCTGGTCACCCTCGACGAGCTCGCGCCCCAGATCCGCGCGACCGACAAGGGGAACCACTTCGACCTGGGGATGCGCGCCTTCGTGAACGGCAAGCTGCTCTCGCAGGGGAACCTGGCCGAGATGAACTTCACCTTCGCCCAGATCCTCGAGCGCGCCTCGTACGGATGTACGCTGCATCCGGGCGACGTCATCGGCTCGGGCACGGTCGGCACCGGCTGCCTCCTCGAGCTCAATGGCTCGAAGATCACCGACAACCAGTGGCTCGTCCCCGGCGATCACGTGGCGCTCGAGATCGACCGGCTCGGCCGCCTCGAGAACACCATCACCGCCGGCTGAAGGAGTGGCACCGTGAACGATCCGCAGCGCGAGAGTGTGCTCCTCCATGACTGGGAACTGCTGCTGCCTGCGGGGATCCCGGGCAAGTTCCGCTCGCGTGGCCCGACGGATCTGGTGTCTCTCGATCTCGGCGCCCGCGCGACCTGCGAGATCGGAGTGTCGGCCGCTGGCGATGGCCGTCGCCTCTCGGTCCTTTCCTTCTTTGCCGACGTGGCGTCGAGCCTCGCTCCTCGCGACGTCGCGCCGCAGGGACAGGTGCGGCACGGCAGCGGCATCACCTTCGATTCGTACATCGTTCGCGGGCCCGCCCGCGCGCCCGCGGAGCTGATCGTCGAGAGCTATGCCGTCCTCTGGTGTGGCCGGCTCGTCTTCGGGCAACTCCTCCACCTCGAGGGGCACCCCGATGCCGACATCAATCGTACGCTCTTGCTCGGAATGATCGCCCGCATGCTGCTTCCGCACCCGCCCGCGATGCCGACAATCGATCCAGAGAAGGAGCAGGACCTCGACGCGTTCCCCGAAGGTGACGAGCCGTTCTGACGGATGCCTCTCAGCGGGTAACGAACTCGCAGACGCGGTCGAGGGCCCAGGTGTCGACCCACAGCTTCTCGCCGAAGCCGCCGAACCAGCCGACGTGGCCACCGCGCTTGCTGGTCACGAAGGAGACCTGGTCCGACGCATCCTCGGCGGCGGACAGCGTGTCCATCGGCACCATCGGATCGTCCTCCGCGTGGAGCATCAAGGTGGGGATGCGGATGGCGTGGAGGTACGGGCCGGACGAGGAGCGCCCGTAGTAGTCCTCGACGCTGGCGAAGCCGTGCATCGGCACGATGACCCGCCGGTCGTACTCGCGGATCGAGGTGAGGCGCCGCAAGGACCGCGGCTCGTAGCGCGCCAGCTCCGGGTGCATCTGGGCGAAGAGCTCCCCTTGATGGACCAGCCCGCGCAGGATGTACACGCGGTACGGCAGGTTGCGCAGCTCCTCGAGGCGACGCGAGGTGGCATCGAGATCGAGCGGCGCCGAGAGCGTGCAGATCGCCTTCACCGGGAACGGAGGAAGGTGCCCCCACTCGCCGGCGAGCTTGAGGAGCACGTTGCCGCCGAGGGAGAAGCCGATGAGCGCGATGCCGTCGACCCGCTTGTCGCGCCCGAGGAGCTCGGACAAGGCGCGCGGATCGGCGGTCAGCCCCGCGTGATAGAGCGACGGCGCGGTGGCGACGCTGTCTCCGGCGCCGCGCAGGTTGAGGCGGATGACGTGCAACCCGCGGCGGAAGAGCGCGTGCGAGGCGCGCACCATGTACTGCGAGTGGCTCGAGCCGCCGACGCCGTGAACCAGTACCGCGGTGCGTCGTCGTGACGCCTTGCCGCCTTCACCCGGTTGCCAGAAGGCCTCGGCCTTCAGCGCGCCCCCCTCGGCCAGCGGGACGCTGAGCGTCTCGGCGAGGGCGCCGGGCATCTCCTTCGGCGTGAAGAAGGGCAACGCCGCGCCGAGCGTTTGCAGGTGCGCGTTCGCAAACCAGCGCGGCGCCGAGAAGTCTTCGCCAGTCAGCGGCCCGCGTTCGCGCATTCGTCACGAGTACCGCTATCAACCCCGCGCGCGGCTGCCAAGGTTCGGGTAGGTGCGCGTGCTCGGTTAGCACGCCCACACATGCTCACGAAAATCGCATAGAAGGCGGACCCATGCCGACGCTCAGGCGCTTCACCGTCATCCCCCGCCTCCCCGCCTCGATCGAAAAGCTGCGTGCGCTCGCCCACAATCTGTGGTGGGCCTGGTCGCCCGAGGCACGCGAGCTCTTCACGCGCATCGACGCCGATCTCTGGGACGAGGTCCACGGCAACCCGATCGAGCTGCTCTCGCGCGTGCCGCAGGCGCGCCTCGACGAGCTCGGCACCGACGACGCCTTCGTCGCGCACCTCGAGGCGTCGCACGCCGCCCTCGAGAAGTACCTGTCGCGCGAGGGCTGGTTCAAGAAGACCTTCCCCGAGGCCGCCGACGCGAAGATCGCCTACTTCTCCATGGAGTACGGCCTGCACGAGTCGCTGCCGATCTACTCCGGCGGTCTCGGCGTCCTCGCCGGCGACCACCTGAAGACGGCGAGCGATCTCGGCCTGCCGCTGGTCGGCATCGGCCTGGCGTACGCCGAGGGTTACTTCCGCCAGGTGCTCGCCGACGACGGCCTGCAGGCCGAGCGCTATCCGATCAACGACTGGCACCGCCTGCCGGTGCAGCCGGTGTTCGACGCGACCGGCAAGCGGCTCATCGTCCACGTGGCGTACCCGGATCGCGCCGTCGACGTTCAGCTCTGGCGCGTGCAGGTCGGCCGCGTGCCGCTCTACCTCCTCGACGCGAACCTCGAGCAGAACACCCCGGCCGACCGCGCCATCACCGGCCCGCTCTACGGCGGGGACCAGGAGTTCCGCGTCCGGCAGGAGATCATGCTCGGCATCGGCGGCATGTACGCCCTCGAGTCGATCGGCATCACGCCCACGGTCTGCCACATGAACGAGGGGCACTCGGCCTTCCTCGGCCTCGAGCGCATCTCGCGCCTGATGCGCTCCAAGGGGGTCAGCTTCGCCGTCGCCACCGAGGCTTGCTCGGCGGGGAACGTCTTCACCACGCACACGCCCGTGCCGGCCGGGAACGACGTCTTCGCGCCCGAGCTGGTCACCAAGTACCTCGAGCCGTACCGCGCGGCGCTGAAGCTCGACGAGCAGCAGCTGCTCGACCTCGGTCGCGCGGCTCCCCTCGCCAGCGGCGGCACGGACAAGCGCTTCAGCATGCCGGTCTTCGCCATTCACACGGCCGACAACTACAACGGCGTGTCCGCGCTGCACGGCGAGGTGTCGCGCAAGATGTACAACGACCTGTGGCCCGAGCTCCCCGAGCACGAGGTCCCGATCGGAAGCATCACCAACGGCGTGCACATCCCGTCGTGGGTGTCCGACGAGATGGGGGCGCTCTTCACGCGTTACCTCGGGCCGCGCTGGGCCGAGTCGACCCATGACCGCGCGCTGTGGGCCCGCGTGCAGGACATCCCCGACGCGGAGCTCTGGCAGATTCACACGCACCGCCGGCAGCGGCTCGTCACCCTGACCCGCCAGTGGCTGCGCGCGTCCGGTGAGCGTCGCGGCGCCTCGCGCGCCGAGATCGACATGGCCGACGAGGTCCTCGATCCGCAGGCGCTCACCATCGGCTTCGCTCGCCGCTTCGCCACCTACAAGCGCTCGACCCTGCTGCTCTCCGACGTCGAGCGGGTCATGAAGATCCTCGGCAACGCCGACCGCCCGGTGCAGCTGGTGTTCGCCGGCAAGGCGCACCCGCAGGACAAGCCGGGCAAGGAGCTGATTCGCTCCATCGTGCGCGCCAGCCGCGACGCCGGTCTGCGCGGCAAGGTGGTCTTCATCGAGGACTACGACATGCGCATCGCCCGGGCGATGGTCGCCGGTGTCGACGTGTGGCTCAACACGCCACGCCGTCCGCTCGAGGCCTCCGGCACCAGCGGCATGAAGGCGGCGGCCAACGGCGCGCTCAACCTCTCCATCCTCGATGGATGGTGGGCCGAGGCGTGGCGTGACTACGGATGGCAGGTCGGCTGGGCCATCGGCCGCGGCGAGGAGTACCAGAGCGACGCGGGCGACAAGCTCGAGGCCGAGGCGCTCTACGATCTGCTCGAGCGCGAGGTGGTGCCGCTCTTCTTCGAGCGCGAGTCGCGCGACGGCATGCCGCGCGGCTGGGTGAAGCGGATGAAGAACGCCATCGCCAAGCTGGTGCCCGACTACAACACGCAGCGGATGGTGCAGCAGTACTCGGAGAAGTTCTACGTCCCGGCCATCCGCACCTCCAACGCGATGATGAACGACGGCCTCAAGGCCGCCGAGGAGCTCGTCGCCTGGAAGGAGAAGGTGAAGGCCGCCTGGCCGCAGGTGTCGATCGCCAGCGTCGCCCCGGTGTCCAAGACCGAGCTCGCCGTCGGCGAGAAGATGACCGTCGAGGCGATCGTCAAGCTGGGGGCGCTCAAGCCGGAGGACGTCGCCGTGGAGCTCTATTACGGCCCGACCCTCGGCGGGCAGGAGCTCCCCAAGGGGAGCATCGTCCGCATGGCGCTCGACACGACCGCCGGCGCGGCGACGGCCGCCGCCGACGCGCTGCGCTTCGTCGGATCGATCCCGACGAGCGAGAGCGGAGCGCACGCGTTTGCCGCGCGCGTGATTCCGTTCAACGCTGTCATGAGTCACCCGTACGAAACCACGCTCATCCGCTGGGCGTGACGGAGTCTCCACCCATGCACGCGCCCGTCGTCGCCTCCCAGTTGCTCCACACCATGCTTCGTGTCGTCGATCTCGACGCCTCGAAGCGCTTCTACTGCGACGTGCTCGGCATGCGCGTCCTGCGGGAGCGGGAGTATCCCGACGGGCGCTTCACCCTGTGCTTCCTCGGCTACGGCGACGAGTCGAGCCACACGGTGATCGAGCTGACCTTCAACTGGGACAAGACGGATCCGACGAGCTACGAGCAAGGCACCGCCTTCGGGCACCTGGCCGTCGGCACGCCGGACGTGGCTGCGCTCTGCGAGAAAGTGCGCAGCGCCGGCTTCAAGGTGACGCGCGAGGCCGGAGCGATGAAGTTCAAGGCGCAACCGGTGCCGGGCGCGGCACCCAACGAGACCGCAAGCGAAGGTCCGCCGCCGCGCTCGTCGGTCATCGCCTTCATCGAAGATCCGAGCGGCTACAAGGTGGAGCTCATCGAGAGGACCTCCGAGTCGCCGGAGGTCGGGTGAGCCCCGCCGACGGAGCCGGCGACCCCGGCACGCTCGTCATCCACGCGCCCGCGAGCGGCGAGCGCGTCGGCGAGGTGGCGATCACCACGCCCGACGAGGTCCGCGCCGCCATCGCCCGCGCCCGCAGCGCCTACGAGATGTGGCGCAGCGTTCCCCTCGAGGAGCGCTGCGATCGCCTTCTGCGCTTCCGCGACGCGCTGGTCGATCGCGCCGACGAGCTGATCGAGATGCTCGTGAAGGAGACCGGCAAGCCGCGGCAGGAGGCGCTCCTCCACGAGGTGATGCCGATCGTCGACACGTTCACCTACCTGTCGCGCCGCGCGCCGGTGATCTTGCAGCCGAAGGAGCTGCCGCTCCACCTCTTCAAGCACAAGAAGAGCGTGGTGCACTACGTGCCGCGCGGGGTGGTCGGGGTGATCTCGCCCTGGAACTTCCCCTTCACCATCCCGATGGGAGACGTGGCCGCCGCGCTCTTCACCGGCAGCGCCGTCATCGTGAAGCCGAGCGAGGTGACCCCGCTCATCATGAAGCTCACCAAGCAGATCTGGGACAGCACCGGCCTGCCGGCGGATCTCTTCCAGGTGGTGTACGGCCGCGGCGACGTCGGGAGCGCGCTCATCGACGGCGGCGTGCAGAAGATCGTCTTCACCGGCGGCGTCGCCACCGGTCGGAAGGTGGCGGCTGCCTGCGGAGCGGCGCTCGTCCCCTGCGTGATGGAGCTGGGAGGAAAGGCGCCGCTCATCGCCTGCGCCGATTGCGATCTGGAGCGAACCGCGCGGGCCATCGTCTGGGGCGGCTTCGCCAACAGCGGCCAGGTGTGCGTCTCGGTGGAGCGCGTGTTCGCCCACCGCGAGATCTACGACGCGCTGGTGGAGCGGGTGAAGGCGTTGACCCTCGAGCTGCGCCAGGGGAACCCGGAGCGCGACGAGGTGGAGGTCGGCGCGATGACCTTCGCGCCGCAGATGGACGTGGCCGACGCGCACGTGAAGGACGCGCTCGGCAAGGGCGCTACCCTCGTCACCGGCGGCCAGCGTCACCAGCCGGCGGGGGCACCGGGGCAGTTCTACGCGCCCACCGTGCTCGCCGATTGCACGGGCGACATGATGGTGATGCGCGCGGAGATCTTCGGACCCATCGTCCCCATCGCGCGCGTCGACAGCGAGGAGGAGGCCATCACCCGGGCCAACGACTCGCACCTCGGCCTCAACGCCTACGTGTTCACCCGCGACCGCAAGCGCGGCGAGGAGATCGCGCTGCGCCTCGAAGCCGGCAGCGTGCTGGTGAACGACGTGCTCACCAACCACGCGACCCCCGAGGCGCCCTTCGGCGGCGTGAAGGACTCCGGCTTCGGCCGCGTCCATGGCGACGACGCCCTGCGCGACATGGCGGAGAAGCGCCACGTGATGACCGAGCGCATCGCTGCGCCGGCGCACGATCCGTTCTGGTACCCCTACGACGCCAAGCGCTTCAAGCTGCTGCGCAAGGGGCTGACGACGCTCTTCGCCGGCAACGGGCTGGTCCAGCGAATCGCGTCGATCTTCTAGCTATATATAGCTAAGTGCGTTCGATGCGGTCGCGGACGCGACGCGCTTCGAGCGCCAGCAGCAGCGCGTCGTAAGCGGCGGCCGGGTCGACCGGATCCCCTGCGCGAGCGCGGCGCGCGGCGATGCGGAAGGCGAGGTAGCGGGCGCCGTCGATGCCGAGCAAGAGCGCGGTGAGCGCGGGCTCGCGAGGAGCCTCGGCCCCTCCGACGAGCACCGCGGCCGACGCGAGCGCGCGGAAAACCAGCGGCTCGCAGACGCGCATCGCGGCGGCGCCGTCGCCGGTGCCGAGCATCGCCTCGGCCTCGCGGACGAGGGCGCGTTCGGCGTCCGGCCACAGCGGCGCCAGCGAGAACGGGCCGCTGTTCGGCGGGATGGCCGCGGCCAGGCTGTCGCTGGAGATGCGGCGCGAGCCAGGGCCGGCGCGCTCGGTGTTGGCCAGCGGATCGGGACGCGAGGGCATCACCATCGGACCGGACGCCGGGATCGCCGTGGCGCCGCTGCTGGTGTTGCTCACGCTGGTGACCGATGGCGGCACCGGGCTCGGGCTGGGGATCGCGGTCGGCTGCGCTGCCGGCGCCGGCGGTTGCGATTCGGCCCGGTGCGCCGTCGCGGCCGAGTCGAACACCTGCGTCACGTCCTGGTCCGACTCCTCCTCCTCCACCACGCGCACGGCCGACACCGCGGCCGGCGGCGCGGCGGGGGCGTCCGCGGCTGCGCCGTTGGTCCACGCCTGGTGCGGAGGCGGAGCGTCGGCGTCGACCGGCACCATCTCCACCAGGTTCTCCTCGCTCGCCTCGTTCGTCTCGGCGGAAGGAGGAGGGGGCGGCTCGGTGGCTCCGTCGACGTGCCGCGGCTGCTCCCCCGAGATCGGATGACCGGGCTCGGCTGCGTTCTCCGCTCCCGGGGCGCCCGGCGGAGACGCCGGCTGGTTGATGATCTGCACGTGGCGCGCTTCCGCTGCGATCGCCTCCGTGGCCATCGGCGGCGGCGGCGACGTGGCACCGACGGCGGCGTCCGGCTCCGCCTTCAAGTTGCGCGGGACCACCACGGCGAGCATCCCATGCGGCGGCGTCGCGTGGGTCACCCGATCGGTCAGCCCGCGAATGGCCTCCTCGAGCCCGACCTCGCTCGACCCCG
>JAMFST010000188.1 GCA_026225435.1 Labilithrix luteola | reverse complement strand
GCGCCGCCGGTGATCACGGCGGTCTTTCCCTTCAGTCTGGTCATGATGTGCACCGAGCATGATTCGCGCCGCTGCAGCCAGTGGGTAGATCTCGAGAAGGCGGCGCGCCGTGCTGCACTTCGTGCATCGCCGTGCACAACGTGCACGACGCGCGCGCCGTTGCGGATGAGACTGAGGGCGCTGTCGTCACGCGAGGGTTCGCGCGGGCTTTGCGGCGTCGATGACCGACGCGGCAGCGGCCTGGTGCTCGTCGTCGGCGAGGTCCTCGAGCATCACGCGCACCTTGGGATCGGCCACCTGTGCCGCGGCGATGCGAAGGCGAGCGCGGTCGTCGGCACCGCTGGCGCCGGCGAGCGCTTCGGCGGCGGCGAGACGCGCCTGCCGATCGGTGGCCTCGCCCTCGACGAGCTCCCAGAGCTGCTCGCGGGAGACCGACGGCTGGCGGTAGTCGGTGGCGCCTCGGGCGGCACGGCCGAGCGATCCGGCGACGGCGGAGCGCGCGAGGAGGTGCGCGCCGTCGGTGCGATGAGAGAGGGCGAGCGCGGCGCGGATCCGTTCGGCGAGCGCCTCGGCGCGGGCGTCGTCGGTGCCGTGGAGCTGGAGGCGCAGGACACGCTTTCCGGCGCGGTGGAAATCGAAGTGCATGCCGGCGAGGCGGACCTCGTCGAAATCCTGGTACGAGTAGAAGCGCTCCTTCGAGGTCCCGCGGACGAAGATCCCGTCACGTCCGACGGCGATGGTGGACGCCTTGCGGAACCAGGCAGCGAAGCCGAGCGAGGCGACGGCGTAGGCGGCCAGCGGGAGGCCGCCGGCGGCGTCGCGCATCCAGAAGTGCGGCTGGTTGACGCCGTAGATCATGGCGACGGTGAGCGCGAAGACGCCGAGCACCGCCCCTTGCGTGCGCGCGTTGACGGCGACGGCGAGGAACGTCGTCTCGTCCCGGTCGACGGTGGTGACCGTGTCGGCGGGCCGATCGGCGATGACGTCCAGGCCGCGTAGCGCGAAGTGGACGGCGAGAGCGGTCAGCGATCCGACGGCGAGCAGCGCCAGCGGACCGGTGGTGCGCGAGTACGTCGCCCACAGGTTCGCGGCCTCCGCCGGCCTCAGCACGTAGCGCACCAGCGAGGGGGCCTGGAGGAGCGCGGGGACCCACGGGAGCACCCTCCCGACCCACGGATGCCGGCGCAGCAGATCGCGCAGCTTGATGACCGGATCGCGCGCGCTGCCGGCCATCGCTCCGCGCGCCTGGCGAAAGGCGAGCGCCACCAGCGCGACCGAGGCGCTGGCGAACGCGACGACCGTCCACATGGGATCGACGAAGCGGGACGTCCACCACCAGAACGAGGAGGGGAACGACCGGCCCGCCGATGCGGCTTGCATGTGGTCGAGGAAGAGCCAGATGGCGCGGCTCACCACGCCCACCTCGGCGGTCGCCACCAGCGTGAAGAACGCCGCGAGCCGCTGGCCTCCGCGGATCTTCACGCCAGGCTCCGCGCCGGCTTCGCGGTGCTCACCGCCGGCGCGGTCGAAGCTTCGTGATCGTCGTCGGCGAGCTCCTCCAGCACGACGCGCACCTTGGGATCGGCCACGTGCGTCGCGGCGACGCGGAGCCGCCCGCGGTCCTCCCGATCTGCGCTGCGGGCGAGCGCCGCCGCCGCCGCCACCCGCGCCTGCTCATCGGTCGCTTCCCCTTCCACCAGCTCCCACAGCTGCTCCCGGGTCACCGAGGCTTGCCGGTAGTCCGTCGCCCCCT
>JAMFST010000187.1 GCA_026225435.1 Labilithrix luteola | reverse complement strand
ATCACCGGCATCATCAGGTCGAGGAGAATCACGTCCGGCACCCGCGAGCTGGCGCGCAGCGTCTCGAGCGCGAGGGCGCCGTTCATGGCGGTGATGACCTCGTAGCCCTCGGCGCTCACCAGCTCGGCGATCGTCTCGCGGATGTCGTCGTTGTCCTCGACGAGCAAGACCAGCTTCCGCGCGTCCACCGCTCGAGTGTCCCGCGCCGTGGCCACTCAGGCAATCTTTCCCTGCGCGCGGCGCGGGAGAGAAAAGGTAAAGGTGCTCCCCTCGCCCACCTTGGAGAGCACGCCGATGTGCGCGCCGAGCGAATCGGACATCTCCTTCACCAGCGCGAGCCCGAGCCCGACGCCGGGCAGGTGGTGGTGGTGCATGGGCTCGAGCTGGGTGAAGGCGTCGAAGATGCGCTGCTGGTCCTTCTCGGGGATGCCTCGCCCGGTATCGCGGACCGAGACGCGATCGCTGGCGGCATCGGCGGCGACGTCGACGGTGATCGAGCCCGCCTCCGTGTACTTGATGGCGTTGGCGATGAGGTTCGTGAGGATCAAGCGCACCAGCTTGGGATCGCTGCGCACCTCGATCCCCTCGACCTCGCTGCCCACACCGATGCTGAGCGCGAGCCGCTTGGCGCGAGCCAGGCTCTCGAGGTCGTCGACCGCCTCGGCGGCCACGGCGGCGAGGTCGAACGCCTCCTCCTCGACGACGAGCCGGCCGGCGTCGAGGCGCGCGTAGACCAGCAGCGTCTCGATGAGATCGCCCAGCTGCCGCGACGCGCGCAGCATGCGGTGCTGCCGGTCGACCCGCTCCGTGGCCGGCGCATCCGCCCTTCGATCGAGCGCCTCGACGTTGAGCTGGATGGTCTGCAGCGGCGTCGTCAGCTCGTGACCGACGAGGCCGAGGAGCGTGGTCTTGAACTCGTTGGCCTGGACGGCGACGTCGCGCTGCTCCTGGGCGCGCACGACCCGCAGGCGCTCCTCCTCCAGCCGCGCGCGGCCGTGAGCGGCGAGGTTCGCCAGGAGGAGCACCGTCGCCAGGCCGGGCAAGAGGAGCGTACGGAGCGCGACCGGGCCGAGGTGCACGGCGACGATGGTGGCGAGCGCCATCACGAACAGCGAGTAGACGATGAGCGCCTGCCGCGAGGTGAAGGCCGCGCTGACCGCGCCGACGGTGATGAAGGTGCCGACGCGCCACGACTCTTCGCCGTGGTTGCCGTCGAGCAGGAAGAAGTAGTGCGCGGTGAGCAACCACACGCACGCGATGAAGAGGAGGCGCGCGCGGGATCGCGCCGCCTTGCTCACGTAGGTGGCCACCAGCCCGAGGGCGAGGGCGGCGACGACGAGCAGCCGCCCGGGCAGCGGGTTGAACGAGCCCGGGAGCAGCGCCTCCACGGCGAACCACCAGCCAAGGTAGAGGGCCGCGCCCAGCCCGAGGAGGGTGCGGTAACCACGGAGCTCCGTGTTTGCCAGCGCGGTGGGCATCGTTGAGGGAACCTAGCGCGATTCTCGATGACGCTGATCGCGCCATCGAAAACCCTGCGCCAACGCCCAAGTGGGGTCCGAGAGGATCGCCGGCCCAAAAGACTTCGGCGCGCTCCTCGAGAGAAGAGCGCGCCGGCAGTCGTCTCAGCCCGTGACGAGGCTGGTCACTTGGCGATGTGGAACTCGACGCGGCGGTTGTTCCTGCGCCCGTCGTCGGTGTCGTTCGAATCGATCGGCCGCTCCTGGCCGTAGCCCGCGCTCGTCAGGCGCGACGCCTCGATTCCGTGGGAGGTGAGCCAGCGGACCACCGCTGCGGCGCGCGCGGCGCTCAGCTTCTTGTTGTTCGCCGCGTTGCCGCGGTTGTCGGTGTGCCCCTCGACCGCGACGGAGGTGATCTCCGGGTGGTTGGTGAGCACGCCTTCGACGGCTTGCAGGATGGCTTCGCTGTCCGCCCCCTTGCTGATCTCGGCGCTCCCCGTCTTGAACTTCACCTGCTCGAGGATGAGGATCTTGCCGTCGCGGACGAAGGCCGCGGGGCAGCCGTTCTTCTGGGGGTCGGTGTTGGGCTTGCCGGGCTCGTCCGGGCAGGCGTCGCTCTCGTTGGGGATGCTGTCGTGATCGCGATCCGGATCGGCCGGGCAGCCGTTCTTCTTCGGATCGTCGGAGGCGACGCCGGCCACGTCCGGGCACGCGTCGACCGCGTCGAGGATCCCGTCCTTGT
>JAMFST010000186.1 GCA_026225435.1 Labilithrix luteola | reverse complement strand
GTAGCCGTCAGGTTGGTCGGAGCGTCGAGCGTCGACTGCGTGGCGATCGACAACACCTTGACCTTGGCGTCGTTGGGGAGCGGGGCGAGCCCGCTGGCGAAGGTGAGCACCGCGGCTTGCGTGTTCACCGGTGCAGCGGCATCAACGGTGGTGGCGGCATTGTCGGTCGCGTTAGGGGTCGAGCCCGACCCCGGGGCGGCGCCGGCAGCCTCGGCCGGCCCTTCGGCGAAGCCCAGCCCCGCGGCGAGCAGGATCATGGTGACCAGCAGCCAGGCGAACCCGTAGGCGCGGCGATGAAGGAGCGCGGTCACGGCATCACCGCCAAGGTCAGCATGATCATGGCGCGAAAGCGCTGCCCCACGAGGCGGTTGATGTTGTGCTCCCACTCGAACATGACCTTGTTCCGCGGGAGGAAGCGATAGCCGACGCCCGCCGTGTAGCCAAAGCTCGTCGCGTCTCGATCCGGGCGCAGCTTGTCGTCCCACTGGTACAGGCTGGTCCGCCCGCTGACGAGGAAGCGCGTCTCGATGCTGCGCTCGCCGTAAAGGTCGCCGCCCACGCGATCACCGTCGGAGCCGAAGCTGCCGTTGGAGCGCAGGCCGTAGACGCCGGTACCGGTCTTGTAACGGACGGCGAAGTTGCCGCCGCCGTCGAACTGCAGCTGGCTGGCCGGGAAGTAGCCGAGCGTGGAGGTGCCGGTGGAGACGTTGGGCGACTGCGGCGCGGTGGTGCTGCCGGTGCCGGTCTGCGGCGAGGTCTCGGTGCTGAAGGCGCGCGCGTGGGCGCCGCCGGCGAACGACAGCCGGTCCGTCGCGTCGAGATCGGCGCGCACGCCGAAGTCGTTCATCGGCTGGATGTCGAAGAAGTTGAAGATCGAGTCGGCGTCGAAGGTGGGCGAGACGTAGTCGTAGTCCAGGCTGACGATGAGCTTCTTCGTCGCGAAGGCGTCGATGGAAGCGTACATGTTGGACATTTTTACATTGTAGAGGTCGTAGGCGAAGCCGCCCTTGAAGGCGCCGTACTTGGGCGCGTCCGCCTCGAGCGAGTAGCCGACCTGATCGGTGGAGATGCGCGTGCCGTCGTAGCTCACCGGGCTGGTGAGCCCGTTGGTGTACATCGAGGTGAGCGACTCGCCGGTGTTGTACACGCGGCGGTAGGAGAGGCGGCTGTGCAGCCAGGTGAAGCCGGCGGTCTCGAGCGCGGCGCCGAAGGCCGGGGCGTTGCTCGACTGCTGGAACGACGGAGCGAGCGCGGTGTTGAAGCCGGTGCGATCGCCACGCCAGGCGCCATCGGCCTCGAAGCGGCCGGTCGACAGCGGCATCCCGCCGCGCTCCTCGAGCCCGCCGTAGGCCTCGACGGCCACGTAGTAGGGCGTGGTGGCCTTGATCTCGGCGCCGTCGAAGGACCACCAGCCGAGGGCGTCGGTGACGTACTGCCGGCCGATCTTGAAGTCGACGGTGTGGTGGAGAAAGTGGCGCCCCTCGATGTACGCGTACATCAGGTCGACCGGGCCGCGGTCGAAGCCGGGGATGAAGCGCGCGGTGTTGGCCGGGTTGGTCTCCTCGGGCGAGGCGCCGTAGTCGGCGTCGTAGCGGAGGCGCGCCTTGAAGTTGATCTCCGGCGCCATCGGGTCGGCGACCTTGTCGCGCGGGAGGAGATCGTACGCCGAGACGCCGAGGCTGGTGGTGAGCCGGCGGCGCGCGAGCACCGTGTCGCCGCTCGGGCTGCGCACGTCGTAGAACTGCGCCGCGGTGTCGCTGGTGACCTCGGTGTCGACGGCGTGGGCGACGCCGCTCACCGTGCCGAGGCCGAGGGTGACCATCGCCGCCAGGGCGGTGCGAGAACGGACCGTCATCTGCTGCCCGCTCAGTGGTGCGGATCGGAGGCGCGCGTGCCCCCGAAGGCGGCGACCAGCTTGTCGTCGAAGGTGTCGGCCACGGCCGCGAGGTGGCGGACCACGTGCTCCACCTCGAGCGCCGACAGACCATGCGTCGGCCGCTCGCTGACCAGCACCACCAGCTCGCCCACGCGCCCGAAGGAGCAGGGGCCGAGCCCCGCGGCGTTGAGATCCAGCAGGTGCGCGAAGAGCTCGGCCTGGCGATCGGCAGGCGGCTTCATCACCGGAGAGAGCGCGCGCAGCACCACTTCCCCCTCGCGCAGCACCAGCGACACGAGGATGGCGGCGCTCCCGCGCTTCAACGTCCAGCTGGTCTGGTGGTGGCCGTCGTCGTTCTTGCTGGTTCGCGCGCGGCAGAGATCGCCGGAGAGGCCGAGCTTGCGCAGCGCCTCCTCGACCAGCGGTCGCGTGCCGGAGTCGAACGGGACGGCGTCGAACGAGGCGGGCTGATCGACAGGCGGCTTCGGCGGTTCAGTCACGGCACGCGTAAGATCCCGTAAATCCCCGAGCGAAGTCAACCAAACTCCGGGCCGAGGCAGGTAAACGCAGCGGTTCCAAGCGGGCAACGAACGCATGTTTCGGCGGGTCTCTTGACCGGACGAGGCGAGAAGTGGCACGCTTTTGGTACGGGTTTTCCTTTGCCCGCCGGAGCCTGCGCCCTCTACCGATGACCGAGTCACAGCAGAGATACCGGGTCGTCGAGAAGCTCGAATCCGGGGGTATGGCCGAGGTGTTCCGCGCGGAGAGCGAGGGGCTCCAGGGGTTCAAGAAGCAGGTCGCGATCAAGCGCGTCCTCCCCCAGCTGTCGGAGAAGAAGAAGTTCATCTCCATGTTCCTGGACGAGGCGCGTCTGTCGGCGCAGCTCTCGCACTCGAACTGCGTCCAGGTCTTCGATATCGGCGTCGGCGACAACGCCTACTTCATCGTCATGGAGTTCGTCGACGGGGCGAACCTCAAGACGATCGCCGAGAGCCTGAAGAAGCAGCAGAAGGAGTTCCCGGTCAACGCCGCGGTCTTCGTCGCCCTCGAGATCTGCAAGGGGCTGGCGTACGCGCACGAGATGCGCGACTCCAACGGGGTCGAGATCAACATCGTCCACCGCGACATGAGCCCGCCCAACGTGCTCGTGACCAAGTTCGGCGAGATCAAGATCGTGGACTTCGGCCTGGCCAAGGCGAACAGCCAGCTCGAGAAGAGCGAGCCCGGGATCATCAAGGGCAAGTTCAGCTACCTCTCGCCGGAAGCGGCGATGGGGCAGGAGGTCGATCTCCGCACGGACATCTTCGCCGTCGGGATCATCCTGTGGGAGCTGCTCACCGGGCAGCGTCTGTTCCTCGGCGAGACCGACTTTCAGACGGTCAAGAAGGTCCAGCAAGCGGTCGTCCCGCCGGCGTCGGGCATCAACAAGCGCGTGCCGCCGGAGCTCGAGCGCATCGTCGCCCGCGCGCTCGCTCGCGACCCGGCGCAGCGCTACCAGACGGCGCGCGAGCTCGGGCAGCAGCTGTCGAAGTTCCTCTTCGCCTATGGCCAGCCGGTGTCGACCTTCGACATCGCCACGCTGGTGCAGGGGGCGATGCGCGATCGGCAGAAGGGGCGCATGCCCCAGGGCTCGATCATCGACAAGCTGATCGAAGAAGCGCTCCTCGAGTTCACCTCGCTCACCGAGGACGAGGCGGCGCCGGCGTCGGAGGCGGCCAAGCGCAGCCACATGTCGAGCATCAGCGGCGCCGATCCGTTCGTCGACCCGACCGACTGGGCCAACGAGATCGGCAACCTGGGCGGGCCGCCCTCTTCGCGCGCGTCGATCCCGCCGTCGCAGTACGGGGACGGGAACCTCTCGGCGCTCGAGGACGAGAGCCTCGCGCACGTGCGCACCACGGGCAGCAAGGCTGACGCGGCACCTGCTTCGGCGGCGCGTCCCGGCGTTGCGGCGGGCCCGGCGTCGCGTCCGAGCGGTCCGAATCCGCTGGCTCCGAGCGCACCCGTCGGCGGTGCGAGCACCGGTCGCTCCGGCGCGTTCTACGGCGCAGTCGTCGCGG
>JAMFST010000014.1 GCA_026225435.1 Labilithrix luteola | reverse complement strand
GGTCCTCGCCGTGGTCGCGCTCGTGATCCCGGTGCTCCTGGTCAGCATCGCCTTGCTCAACGAGGGGACGTCCGCCTTCGAGCGCGGCGTACCTCCGCCGGGGAACCACGCGCAGTGCTTCGGGCTCACGGCGCTCTTCTCGCTGGTGCCGCTCGCGCTCCTCGTGCTCGCGCGGCGGGGGAGCGATCCGGTCCACCCGACCGCGACCGGCGCGGCTCTCGGCGCCTCGGCCGGGGCGTGGGCGGCGGTCGCCATGGCCATCGTCTGCCCGTACTCGGAGATCACCCACGAGCTGCTCGGGCACCTCGCGCCGATCGTCCTCGTCGTCCTCCTGGGCGCGTGGGCGGGGCGCTCGATCGTCGGCCTCGGCGGCGCGCGTCACGGCCGTCCGCGCTCCACCTGACGACCGCCGCCTGAAGACCGATCAGCTGTGGTAACAGCGGCGAGGCGCATGTCCGCCCGCCCACTTCGCATCCTCATGGTGTCGGCGGAGGTCGAGTCGCTGGCGCGGACCGGTGGGCTCGGGGATGTCGCCGAGGCGCTCTCCGTCCGCCTGGCCCACCTCGGCGCCGAGGTCGTCCTGGTGACCCCGCTGTACGGCAACACCAAGCGCCCGCGGCGCAGCATCTGGTGGGACGGTCCGGTCCCCGTGCGCACCGGCTGGGGGCCCGACGACGTGCGCCAGTTCGGCGTGCTCGAGTCGGTCGAGCCACTCGGCGGCGGTGAGCGCACCGCGGCGGGCGGGAGCCTGCGCGTCCTGCTCCTCCACGAGCCGTACCTCTTCGGCGATCGCAACGGCATCTACGCCGATCCGTTCGGCGACTTCGGCGACAGCGAGCTGCGCTTCGCCGCCCTCTCCCGCGGCGCGCTCGAGGTGGCCGGCCGCGTGTGGGGCTACCCCGAATGGGACAACGACGCCGGCCCCGACGTCATCCACGCCCACGACTGGCACGCGGCCCTCTCCGTCATCGACGCCCGCGGCGGTGCGCCGGATCTCGGCGACGGCTGGCGGCGCCCGGGCACGGTCTTCACCATCCACAACCTCGCCTTCCAGGGGATGATGGGGGAGAGCTCGCTCGACCAGCTCGGCATCCCGCGCCGGCTGTGGAACGACGGCATCCTCTCCCACAAGGGGGCGGTGAACCTGATGAAGGGGGCGATCATCCTCGCCGACCGGGTCACCACCGTGAGCCCGACCTACGCGCGCGAGATGATGACCCCGAAGGACGGCTTCGGGCTCGATAGCCTCCTCCGCTACGAGCAGAACAAGGTGATCGGCGTCGAGAACGGCATCGACATGGAGCGCTTCGACCCGGCGACCGACCGGATGCTCCCGCGCAACTACGACGCGAACAGCGTCGTCGAGGGGAAGGGCTACTGCCGCGAGGACCTCGCGCGCGAGGTGGGGCTCTCCGAGGGCGGGCCGATCTTCGCCTCGGTCTCGCGGCTCACCCAGCAGAAGGGGATCGACCTCTTTCTCTACATCCTGCCGGCGCTGGTCGCCCGCGGCGCGCGCATCCTCCTCGTCGGCACTGGCGATCCGGAGCTGGAGGACGCCATGCGCCGCGCCGCCGCCCGCTATCCCGGCCGGGTGGCCGTGCGCATCGCGTTCGACTCGGATCTCGCGCGGCGCGTCTACGCCGGCAGCGACTTCTTCGTCGTCCCGTCACGCTACGAGCCGTGCGGGCTCACCCAGATGTACGCCATGCGTTACGGCTCGCTCCCGGTCGTCACCGCGGTCGGCGGGCTGCGCGACACGGTGCAGCCGATCGACCCGCTGCGCGAGACCGGCACCGGGCTGGTGTCCTGGCGGGTCAACCCGACCGATCTGCTCGTCGCCTG
The DNA here is from genome assembly GCA_026225435.1 of Labilithrix luteola. GTDB lineage: Bacteria > Myxococcota_A > Polyangia > Polyangiales > Polyangiaceae > JAMFST01. The sequence continues at coordinate 5,221 of JAMFST010000014.1, read as the reverse complement.
CGAGGACGCCATCGAGCTGACCTACGACCATCGCTCCCACGTGGCCGCCATGCGCCGCGCCATGGCGCGCGACAGCTCGTGGGACCGCGCCGGGGAGAAGTACCTGCAGATCTACCGGGACGTCGCCCGTCGCTATTGACCTGGTTGAGTCGAGGCCGTCATGGGCAACGCCGCTCTGCGGCCTTAGACTGAAGGAAAGAAAATGCGCCGGCTCTCGCTGCTCGGTAGTTTGCCGCTCCTCGCTGCTGTTCTCTCGCTGCCGGCGGCTTGTGCCGACACCACGGTCGGGACCATCGGGGGGCAAGACCTCACGCCGGCTTCCCTGCGCAAGCCTCCTCCGCCGCCCCCTCCGGAGGCGATGCACGCGCACCGCGACTCGACCATCGAGCTGCCCGAGGACGTGAAGATCGTCGAGCCGCAGCAGCCGGCCACGGAGACGCCGCAACAGAAGGCGCTCGTCCACGTCCACGCCGGAAACCGCATCTGCTCCGGCGTGGTGGTCGATCCGCGGCTGGTGGTGACGGCGCACCAGTGCGTCGCGCCGGACGGTCGCGGCGTGCTGCCGGCCGAGGGGGTACACGTGGAGATCTCGTCGAGCACGCTCAGCTGGACGGACCGCGCCGTGCGCGACGTGATCGTCCCCGACTGCAGCTGGCAGCAGCTCGATGTGGCCATCCTCGTGCTGGCCGAGCCGGTCGCCTGGGTGGCCCAGTGGCCCGCCAGCTCGGCGCCTGGCCCGGGCGGAAGCGTCGCGGCGATGGGCTTCGGCACCTGTTCGGCGGATCCGAAGCCGGCTCGTCAGCGTTCGGCGCCGGTCCTCGAGAGCGAGCGCGACGCGTTCGTCATGGACCTCGCCATGTGCCGCGGCGACGTGGGAGGGCCGGTGTTCGATGTGGCCAGCGGCGGCGTCGTCGGAATCGTCTCGCACCAGGACGATCCCGACGGCTCCCCCCGCCACACCACCACCGCCACCCGCCTCGACGCGCCGGTCCCGCGCGATCTGTTCGCCCAGGCGGTCGCCTTCGCGAAGGACGGCAAGCGACCGACCGCGGTCGCCTGCAAGTGAGAGGGCGCTCATAAACCGCCGTCGGTCGAGGTCGGTCACGCTACTTTGAGTAGCGCTCCCTCGCCCTCCCTAGCCTTGCAGCCATCTCCGCGGTTTCTGAGCACCTATCTCGATGCTCAGGGGGCCAGGCGGTTGAGCATGCGCGGGAACGGGATGGTCTCGCGCACGTGCGGCAGGCCGCAGATCCAGGCGACGGTGCGCTCGATGCCCAGGCCGAAGCCCGCGTGGGGGAACGAGCCGTAGCGGCGCACGTCGAGGTACCACTCGAAGGCCGCCGGCGGCAGCTTGTGGTGCGCGATGGCTGCCTCGAGGGTCGCCAGATCGTCCTCGCGCTGCCCGCCGCCGACGATCTCGCCGTACCCCTCGGGCGCGAGCACGTCCATGTTGAGCGCGAGCTCCGGAGCGTTCGGATCGGTGGCGAAGTAGAAGGCCTTGATGGCCTTCGGGTAGCGATGGACGATCACCGGGCGATCGAACTTGTTGGAGATGACCGTCTCCTCGTCGGCGCCGAAGTCGTCGCCGACCTTCGCCTCGGGGTGGCCGTTCTCCTGCAGGATCTTGATCGCCTCGGCGTAGGTGATGCGCGGAAACGGCCCCTTCACCTTCTCGAGGAAGCTGGTGTCGCGCTCGCAGATCTTGAGCTCCTCGCCGCGGGTGGTGAGCACCCGCTCGACGATGAACGAGAGCATGTCCTCGGCGAGGCGCATGTCCTCGTCGAGGGTCATGAAGGCGACCTCCGGCTCGACCATCCAGAACTCGGCCAGGTGCCGGCGCGTCTTGCTCTTCTCCGCGCGGAAGGTCGGACCGAAGCAGTACACCTGCCCGAACGACGCCGCGGCCGCCTCGACGTACAGCTGCCCCGACTGCGTGAGGAACGCCGGATCACCGTGGTAGTCGGTCTGGAAGAGCGTGCTCGTCCCCTCGACCGCGTTGGGCGTGAAGATGGGCGCGTCGATCAGGGTGAAGTCGTTCTGGTCGAAGAAGTCGCGGATCGCCTTCACGATGGCGTGACGGATCCGCAGGATGGCGTGCTGGCGGCGCGAGCGGAGCCAGAGGTGCCGGTTGTCCATCAAGAAGTCGGTCCCGTGCTCCTTGTTGGAGATGGGGTACTCGCGCGACGGGGCGGCGATGACGGCGACGTCCTTGACCTGCACCTCGTAGGTCCCGGCGCGCTTTCCGTGCTCCTTGACGGTGCCGACCACGCGCAGGCTCGTCTCCTGCGAGAGCTTGTCCGCCTTGTCGAACAGCTCCGGCGTCACGTCCCCCTTGAACACGACGCACTGCACCGTGCCGGTCCCGTCGCGCACCTCCAGGAAGTGGAGCTTGCCGCTCGAGCGCTTGTTGTACAGCCAGCCCTGGAGCGTGACCTCCTTGCCGACGTGATCGGCGAGGGTGGCGATGGTGACCTCGGCGGGCAGGCCCGTCGGTTGCGCGCGGTAGCGAAACATGGGTCGTGTCTATAGCCCAGGCTCTATCGTGCCCGCTATGTCGCCCAGCACCGCTCGCACCGAACGCACCGTCTTGATCACCGGGGCCACCGGCGGCATCGGCCGCGCCGCCGCCGTCCACTTCGCGGCGCAGGGGGCGCGCGTCTTCGCCACCGGGCGGAAGCTCGACCTGCTGGAGGCGCTCGAGAAGGAGGTCGGCGACCCCGCGCGGCTCCAGGGGCTCGCCCTCGACGTGAACGACGCCGCCTCCATCGCGGCGGCGGTGGCGAAGATCGACGAGCACACCGACGGCGCGGGGATCGACGTGCTGGTGAACAACGCCGGGTACGGTCTCATCGGCCCGCTGCTCGACATCAACGACGAGCGGCTGCGCGCGCAGTTCGACACCAACGTGTTCGGCCTGATGGCCGTCACCCGCGCCTTCGTCCCCGCGATGATCCGGAAGCGACGCGGGCGGATCGTCAACGTGGGGAGCATCGCCGGGCGGCTGACCATGCCGTTCATGGGGGCGTACAACGCGTCGAAGTTCGCCGTCGAGGCGCTCAGCGACGCGCTGCGCATGGAGCTGCAGCCGTTCGGGATCGACGTGTCGATCATCGAGCCGGGGCCGATCGCCACCGGCTTCAGCTCCACGTCGATGGGCACGGTGGGGGAGCTCGACGCGAGCGCCTCGCTGTACGCGCCGATCCTCGCGGAGGCCGACAAGATGCACAAGGGGGCCGACCGGTTGAACAGCCCGGTGGAGGTCGTGGTGCGCGCGATCCACGAGGCCGCCTTCGAGGACAATCCGCGCGCGAGGTACGTCGTGCCGGGCTCGTTGCAGGCGGTGATCTGGGCGGCGAAGGCGACGCCGACGCGGCTGCTCGACGCGATCCTGCGGCGGGCGCTCGGGTTGACGGCGAAGAAGCTGGCGCCGTCGGTCTAGCGCTGGTCTAGCGCGCTCCTCGCCGAGGATCTCAGGATCGAGGCGGAGGCGCCAGGCTGGCCGCGTGGATGATCCGGCTGAGCGCCTCGCCGGCGGCGCGGGCCACCTGGTCGAGGTGGCGCGTGCCGAGCATCGAGTCGTCGAGCTCGTCGGCCAGCAGCACGAGCGCGGCGCGCCCCTGCGCCTTGATGGCGAGGACGGCCACGTCGCGGGTCGCACGCTCCATCACCCCCATCAGCCGCGCGTGCGCGTCGTTGGGAAGGATGGGGCCGAAGTAGCTGCCCGCCGCCGTCGCCAGCGCGAGCACGCTGGGGGCGCCGAGCGGCAGGGTGAGGTTCCGCAGGCGGTCGCGGTCGGCGAAGCCCTTCGAGCAGCTCCAGCCGGCGAACCCGTCGCGGCGCACCGCGAACACCGCCACCCGTCGCGCCACCACGCTCGCCGCGCCGATCAGCGCGTCGACCAGCGATTCGCGATCGGTCGCCTCGCGCAGCCGGATGAGCGACGCGAGCGGCTCGAGCGGCTCCGGTGTGTAAGGGCTCGGTTGTACAGGGGGCTGGCTCTTGCCGTTGGTGTGCGTGGCGTCACGGAGCGCCGCGCGCGCTGCGCTCGGCATCGGCGGGGGGATGGACGAAGGGAAGCGCATCGGCGGCGTGGCCGGCGGGCGCGACGAGAAGCGCGGGACCGGCGCGGCTGGCGGCAGGTGCATGGCGCGGCGGAGCGACGCACCTTCCGACTCGGCCGGCGGCGCCTCATCGTCGTCGTCAGGCGGCGGCGGATCGGAGACCACCGCGCCGGCGCTCACGGCCAGCTCGACGACGGTCCCCCACGCGGGGGTCTGCGAGGTCGGGCGCAGCTCGGGCGCGCCCGGTCGGGTGATGTCGTCGAAGTCCGGCGCGTGGGGAAACTGCGGGACCGTGGGCGGCGCCTGCGAGTAGTGGCTCCGCGGATCGTCGTACGCCGTGCTCGGCGGAGCCGACCCGCGCCGGGACGCCGGGCGCGCCGACCGGCGAGCGCTCGGATCCCGGTTCGCCTCGACCGCCGCGTCGATGGCGGCGATCGACGCCGGCACCAGCCGGACCTCCTTGCCGAGCCAGTACGACAGCTCCTCGGCCACGTGCCGGTCGCGCACGTCGGCCACGGCCACCTCGATGGCGTTGCCCAGGTCGACGAGCGGCACCGCCACCAGCCGCGCGCACAGCCCCGGCGGGAGCGACGCCATCAGCTTCCGCGACGGCGACAGGTCCTCGCCCCCCTTGTGTCCGGCGCCCCCCAGCTCGGCATCGAGCTCGTCGCCCGGAAGGAGCCGGTGGGCCGAGAGCGCGCGCACGAGAGACGTCCGGTCGCGGGCGGCATGCAACAGGGCACCCCCCAGCGCCGGCGAATCGAGCGCCTCGGTGAAGAGCAGCGCGCGCGCGAGCTCGTACGTCACGCCTGAGAGAGTAGCAGAAGCGGTCGCTTCACAGCCGTCGGCTCACAAGCCGGGGAGCAGCCCCTCGTGAAGCGCCGGCTCGAAGGGGACGAAGGCCTCGGCGGCGTTCACCGCGATCTCCCGCGCCCGGAAGCGCTCCATCAGCTGGTGGTACTTGTCGTAAAGCCGGTCCGGGCTCTGCGAGGCGTGGGCCTCCAGCGCCTGCAGCTTCTTCGCCTGCGTCGCCGAGATGTCGACGAAGACGGTCGGGTTGAAGCCCATCGTCTCGCTGCCGGTCTCCACCTCGTAGAAGTACAGGGGCAGGGGGGTGCGCAAGGCCAGGTACGCGCGGGTGGACAGCAGCCCGGCCACCT
>JAMFST010000185.1 GCA_026225435.1 Labilithrix luteola | reverse complement strand
TTCTACCGGACCAACGCGCAGTCCCGTGCCTTCGAGGAGTGCTTCATCCGGGTCGGCCTGCCCTACCGCGTGGTCGGCGGCGTGCGCTTCTACGAGCGCAAGGAGGTCAGGGACGTCCTGTCCTATCTCAAGTCCCTGGCGAATCCGGACGACTCGGTCGCGCTCAAGCGGATCATCAACGTGCCCAAGCGCGGCATCGGCGACCGGGCCGAGGCGATGCTCGACGCGCTGGCGAACCGGGAGCGGATCTCCTTCGGCGCGGCGGTGGACCGCGCGCAGGAGGCGTACGGCATGGCGGCGCGCTCGCTCAACGCGGTCCGCGGCTTCGCCGCGCTGATGGCGAGCCTGCGCGAGAAGGTGGCGGACGGCGCGGGCCCCTCCGAGGTGCTCGAGGCGATCCTGGAGCGCACCGGATACCTGGCCGAGCTGCAGGAGTCCACCGACCCGCAGGACGAGAGCCGCGCGGAGAACCTGCAGGAGCTCGTCGCCGTCGCGCACGAGTACGAGAGCACCGAGGGCAGCGAGGGGATCGACGGCTTCCTCGAGCGGGTCGCGCTGGTGGCCGACGCCGACCAGATCCCCGGCGAGCACGAGGGCGGCCTGATCACCCTGATGACCCTGCACACGGCGAAGGGCCTGGAGTTCCCCGTGGTCTTCCTGACCGGCCTGGAGGAGGGCGTCTTCCCGCACACCAGGGCGCTGGGCAACGTGCAGGAGCTGTAGGAGGAGCGGCGGCTGGCGTACGTGGGGATCACCCGGGCCAGGCAGCGCCTCTACTTCAGCCGCGCGGTGCTGCGCTCCGCGTGGGGCGCCCCGTCCTACAACCCGGAGTCCCGGTTCATCGGCGAGGTGCCGAAGAACCTCGTCGAGTGGGAGCGCGAGGCCCCGGCCCCGAGCTCGACCGCGTTCGGCACCCAGACCCCGGCCCTGACCGCCTCGGCGAACAAGTTGCGCAAGACCGGCTTCAAGTCGCTCGGCTCCAGCGGCCGCGAGCCGATCTCCGTCGCCCCGGGAGACCGCGTCATCCACGACACCTACGGGCTCGGCACCGTGGTCTCGGTCGAGGGCCGCACCGGCGAGCACGCGACGGTGGACTTCGGCTCCGAGGGGACCAGGAAGCTGGTGCTGGCCTTCGCCCCGCTGCAGAAGCTCTGAGGCCCGAGGCGCCGCCGTCCGGACCCCGCGGCTAGACCCCGAGGTACCGCAGCACCGCCAGCACCCTGCGGTGGTCCGCGCCGGAGACCGGCAGGTCGAGCTTGGTGAAGATGCTCGCGACGTGCTTCTCCACGGCGCGCTCGCTGACGAACAGGGCGGCGGCTATGGCGCCGTTCGAGCGGCCCTCGGCCATCAGGCCGAGCACCTCGCGCTCGCGCGGGGTGAGCGCGTCGAGGGTGCGCCGGGTGTTGCTCGCGCCGACCAGCTGCGAGACGACCTCGGGGTCCAGCGCGGTACCGCCGGCGGCGACGCGCTCCAAGGCGTCGATGAAGTCCTTCGTGTCCATCACGCGC
>JAMFST010000184.1 GCA_026225435.1 Labilithrix luteola | reverse complement strand
GCAGCACCTCGTCGTACGCCACCATCGCCCCCGGGAAATCGCCCAGCTGCTTCTCGAGGAGGCGACCGCGGGACAGGAGCGCCTGCGCTTTGCGCGCCGGAACGGTCTCGTGCTTCACGGCACGCGCCAGCAGCTCGGCCATCGGCCGCCACTCCTCGAGCACGCCGCGCAGCTCGGCCAGCGTGAGGAGCGCGGTGGTCGAGAGGTTCTCGAAGCTCGAGAGCTGCACCAGCGCGGCGCGCGCGCGGGTCACCAGGGCGACGTCGTCCTTGGCGAGGTAGACCGCCTCGAGCAGCTCCTCGCGGACCGACTCGCTCTGCGGGCGCACGTCGAAGAGAGCGAGCGCCGCGTCGACCGCCTTCTGCCGATCGCCGAGCGCGCGCGCCGCCCGTCCGCCCAGGCGGAGGAACTGCAAGGCGCGCTCGGGATCGCCACCGCGACGCGCCGCCGCCGCCAGCATGTCGATGAGCGGCTGCGCGAGGGTCCACTGCTGCGCCGAGGCGTACATTCCGACCAGCGCCGCGGCCGCGACCTCATGTGCGGGATCGGCCGCCAGCGCTCTCTCGTACGCGCCACGCGCGTCGTCGGGCTGGTCGAGCTCCACCCAGCCCTTGGCGACCTGCACGTAGAGCCGGGCGCGCTCGAGCGGGTTCTCCTCGTACTCGGCGCGCTTGTCGAGCACGTGCATGCGGCGCTCGTCGTCGTCCTCGTCGGCGGCCGCCTTGAGCAGCGCGCGCCAGGCCGCCTCGTTCTTCGGGTCGAGCGCCGCGGCGCGCTCGTACTGCAGGCGCGCCCCGTTGGGATCGCGATCGTCCTGCGCGAGCAGATCGCCCACCGCCACGTGCGCGCGCGACGCCTCGCGCGGATTGGTCGCCAGACCAGCGAGCCGACCGCGGTACGCGGCGCTGGCCTCCCAGTCCCCCACCTCGGCGGAGAGACGGGCGAGCGCCTCGAGCGCGGCGACGTTGCTGTCGTCGATCTCGTAGACGCGGCGGTACGCAGCGACGGCACGCGTGCGGTCGCCGTTGCTCTCGATGAGGCGCGCGGCGCGCGAGTACAAGCGGGCCGCTTCGAGCGGCGCCGCCCTGCGCGCCTGCTTCTCCAGCTGGGCGATCTCGGCACCGGGAGCGCCGGGCTCCGGAGCGACCGGAAGCGGCGGAGGAACCGACTGCGGCGGCGCGATGACGATGCGCGCGCCGGTCGCCGCAGTGGTCGCCGCCGGAAGCTCCGGGAGATCTACGGTGATCTGCGTGGTCTCGATGTCGTCGAAGTTGGCGACCGGAACGGGCCGCGCGATCGAGCCGAGCGGCGGCTCCGACTCCACCAGCGTGGCGGCGACGCGCTCGAGATCCGGCTCAAGCGCTGATTCGGCGGACGCTGACTCGATCGGCTCAATCGACTCGACCGGATCCGGATGCGTCACCTCGGCCGGATCGACCGACGGCGGAGAACGGACCGACGGCCGCACCAGCAGCGAGGTCGCGGTGTCCTCGTCATCGCGGCGGCGCTCGCGCTCGGGCCCCGACGGCTTGGTCGGCGGCGCGGCCTCCACGCGCTTGGCGCCGGGCGACCCGGGCGGGAGCGGAGGGGGGCGACGGGCCATGCTTGCGCTGAGCCTAAAGCATCAGGAGCGCTCAGCGAATGGCGGCGTACGTGGTCGCGCGCTTCTCGCCGTGCTTCGTCAGCTTCCCGGCGGCGCGCAGCTCGAGGAGCGGCGCGCTGAGGAGGTCGGGCGCGACGTGGAGCTCGGCGGCGAGGGCACGCACGCCGAGCGGCTCGGTCGCCTGCTGCAACGCTTCGAGCACGCGCTCACCGAGCTCGGCGCGGCGCTCGGCGGTCTGCCGGGGGCGCTTGCTGGCGTCGCGCGAAGAGCCGGTGGCCGGCGGCGCCTTGCGGCCAGTGGCGCTGTGGGCCGCGTTGCTCTGCAGGGTCGGCGGACGCCCGCGGCGCGGTCCACGCGATTCGTCGCCGCCATAGCTCGACGAGTACCCCGACGGCGATCCCCCTCCGGAGGACGGAGACGACAGGCGCCGCAGATCGAACCCGGCGACATCGGCGACCGATGCATGCCGAATCATTTCAACGACTTCGGCAACGAATCGCTGCGTCACGGAGGTGAGCTGGGCTTCGAGATTCGAGGGGCGCGCCATGGGCGCGACTTGTAGCCGATTGCTCTCCAAGCCGGCGCTGCGAAAAAGGGGGCGATGCGCCCAGCCTCACTCTCCCGTATGGGTGAGAGTTTCCCTTGACGCTCTTCGCGTCGGGTTCTACATCCCTCCCGTAAGCAGTCGATCCCATACGTAAGGGTTTTATGTCCAGCCACATCCGCCTACCTCTGCTCGGCAGCCCGCCACCCTCTCCGGAGAGCACGGGAGATCTGTGGGTCGGGTCGCTGGCAGGCGGGGCTGGCGGTAGCGGCGGCGCGGACTCGGTTGGAGCGCTGGCGGTCGTCAGCGGCTGCGACGAGAAGCTGCTCCAGGTGGGCGACCTCGCCCGCGAGACCGGCAAGACGGTCCGCGCTCTGCATCTCTACGAGGAGATGGATCTCCTCCGTCCGGCCGCGCGCTCCAAGGGGCGCTACCGGCTCTATGGTCCGGAGGCGCTCCTGCGCATCCGCTGGATCTCGAAGCTGCAGGACATCGGCTTCAGCCTGGGCGACATCCAGGTCATCGTGAAGGACTGGGAGCGCGCCGGCTCCGCTCCCCACGCGATGGAGAAGGTGCGCGACGTCTACCGGCAGAAGCTGGAGGAGACGCGCGCCACCTTGCAGCGCCTGCACGCGCTCGAGAGCGAGATCACCGCCAGCCTCGAGTACCTCGAAGCCTGCGACTCGACGTGCGCGCCGGAGCGCGTCGTTTCCGCCTGTAAGTCCTGTGATCTGCACGATCACGATCGCCCCGTCCCCGACCTCGTCGCCGGGCTCGGAGCTTCCCCGCAGTCCGTCTGACAGGAACCAAAATGGCCCTCAATTTCCCCATCTTCCTCGACAACCACTCGACCACCCCGTGCGATCCGCGCGTCGTCGAGGCGATGATCCCGTACTTCACCGAGAAGTTCGGCAACGCGGCCAGCCGTAGCCACGCCTTCGGCTGGGTCGCCGAGGAAGCGGTCGACGTCGCGCGCGAGAAGGTCGCCAAGCTGATCGGCGCCTCGTCGGAGAAGGAGATCGTCTTCACCTCCGGCGCGACCGAGAGCGACAACATCGCCATCAAGGGGGTCGCCGAGTTCTACAAGGAGAAGGGGAACCACATCATCACGACGGTGCTCGAGCACAAGGCCGTGCTCGACACGTGCAAACGCCTCGAAAAAGAGGGCTTCGAGGTGACGTACCTCCCGGT
>JAMFST010000183.1 GCA_026225435.1 Labilithrix luteola | reverse complement strand
CTGATCATCGCCGACGACGAGGGGAACGTGGTGTCGATGACGACGACGGTGAACGGCCCGATGGGGGCGCGCATCGTCGGCGGGAGCACGGGGATCATCCTCAACAACGAGCTCGATGATTTCTCCGCGGCGGGGGACATCGCCGGCTTCGGGCTGGTCGGGCTGGGGCCGAACCGCCCGCGACCGCTCGCCCGCCCGGTGTCGAGCATGACGCCGGTGATCGTGATGGACCACGACCAGCCAGTGCTGGCCGCGGGCGGGAGCGGCGGCGAGCGGATCGCCACCGGCGTCACCCAGGCCGTCGTCGGCCGGTTGATCTTCGGGCTCGATCCGGGAGCGGCGGTCTCGGCGCCGCGCATCCACGTGAGCACCGGGCCGGAGCTGTTCTACGACGCGGACATGGCCACCGACGTGGTCGACGGGCTCAAGGCGCGCGGCGAGCAGCCGAAGGAAGGGCCGCCGATGCGCCCGGCAGTGCAGATGATCGCCTGGGAGACGCGCTCTGGTGGACGGAAGCTCTTCGCCGCCAGCGATCCCCGGAAAATGGGATCCGCCGCAGCGCAGTAATCAGCGAAGCGGAGCGCTCAGCGTTCGAACGCGCCGGCGACGAGGCAGGCGCTGTCGTCGCCCGATTCGCAGCGCGTCTTGTACGCGGCGGTGGTGCGAAGCGAGCTCGCCGACCCTTCGCGCAGCACGCCACGCGAGACGTTTGCCCGGCTGGTGACCACCGGCGCGGAGGTCGTCGCCACGGTGGACGTCGGCACCGCCGAAGCGCAGCCGCTCGCGAGCACGAGGCTGGCGAGACCAACGAGGAAAACGGACTTCATGCGCCGCCCCGTACCGCATTCGTGCGTGCGGCGCATCCTGTTTCTGACGCCACCTCGCATCCAGAACAGCGAGAGGGTGGTCAGCTCCGCGGTTTACGGCCGCCCTCTCAGTGCTCGCTGTCGACCAGGGCCGCGAGCTGGAAGTTGTGCTCCGCGTCGAGATCGCTCGCGACCGCGTAGCCGACGCCTTCCTTCTGCGTCACCGCGACCGAGTAGCCGCCCGCGCGACCGACCTGGACCTCCGACGTGCCGGCGGCACGCGGCGCGCAATCGTTGCAACCGATGCGGATCTTCTGCGGATCGTAGATGAACATGCTGACCCGACGCGCATCGGCACCCTTGCCGACCACGTACTGCAGCATCGCGGCGCGCTGCTGGTGAACTGGCAGGACACGCCCGCCGACGAGCCGAGCGCCCGCCTTCTCCAGGTTGGCCGCGTGGACCGGAACCCCCACGTACTGCTCGAACGACGACAACCCGAGGGCGTCGGTGCGCTCCGGAGGGAGCGGTCGCGAGTGCTCGGCGACGAGATCCGCCAGCGGATCTTCGCCCATGCCGGCCTGCGTGGTCGCGGCCGGGAAATCACTGAAGGCCGAGCGGTTGCCCGCCCGCTGCGACGCGGCACCCCAGACGAGCGCCAGGGCCGCGGCTGCCGTCAGCGGCAGCATCGCCTTCCAGCCGAACGGCGCAATGGTCAGCGTTCCTGCCGCTGCCGCCACCGTCTCGCGCTTCTCTTCACGCTTCTGCTCCCGCACGTCCTGAGCCGTCATCGCCGCGCGCATCCGGGCGCGCATCGCGTCCCTCGCGCTGCTCGCGTGGAGTGCGGCATTCGCATCGGCAACAGCTGCGCCCGCTGCGGTTTCCGCACCGCCTTCTTCGGCGTCGGCGCCGGTCATCGCTTCCGTCGCGCCGCGAGCCACCACCGTCTTCAACGTCGCGCGCATGGCGCGGTCGAGCATCGTGCGCTCACGACAGGTCATGCAGGTTTCGAGGTGACCTTCCACCTCGAGCTGCCTGGCCGCGTCGAGCTCGCCATCGAGGAAGGCCCCGAGAAAGCGAACGTACGCCCGACACTCGTTTTCCCCTGCCGCGGAGCTTGATCCGTCGGCAGAGAAAGAAGACCTCTTCATGCAGCTCCTCGTCTCCTTGCCCGGTAGGCCGACAGGTCGGCCGGCGCGGGGTTACGCGTCACGTTGTCGGCAGACTTGCCATCTTCGCCTTTGACGATGCCGAGCGCCAGGGCATGCCCGTACAGCGCTTTCTGGAGCAGTTTTCTTCCGCGATGGAGACGGCTCATGACCGTTCCGATCGGGCAGCCCATGATCTCGGCGATCTCCTCGTAGGAGAACTCCTGCACGTCGCAGAGGATGACGGCGAGCTTGAACTCCGGCGGCAGCTCGTCGAGCGCGCGGCGCACCTCTCCTTCCACGATCGGAAGGAGGGCGATCTGCTCCGGCTCGCGGAGCTGGCGCATCGTCGAGGCGCTCACCCAGCCGTCGACCAGCGGATCGGCGTCCGGCCCGTCGAAGAGCGCACGCTCGAGCCCGCCGCGGCGGTACTTGTTGATGAAGGTGTTCGTGAGGATGCGGAACAGCCAGGCCTTGAGGTTGGTACCGGCCTGGAACTGGTGCTGGGCGCGCATCGCCTTGAGCATCGCGTCCTGGACCAGATCCTCGGCCTCGGTCGGGTTGCGGGTGAGCCGGCACGCGACGCCGTAGAGGGCGTCCATGTGCCCGAGGCACTCCTCCGTGAATCCGGGCGGAGCAGCCTCTGCTCCCGCCGCTTCCGCGTTATCGATCTCAGCCGTGTTGCTCGGGCTGGCCGCGGTCTTTTGTGCTGCCTTGCGTCCAGCCGTGAAGAAGTTCGCCATCGTAACAGGCCTTTCTGGCTCCTGGCTTACACACGGACAACCTGCTGCTGTCCGCGTCTATTCCAGACGTCCCGCAAGAAGTATTGCGAGGGGCGTGCCTACCGGGGCGAGACCACCTGAAGAGTGGTCACCCGCGCCGCGAGAAGATCACCGCGGCGCGTTAACGATTGTCAGGAATACATGTCCGATTCGGTCCGCTGCCTGGCTGCCGGATCGGAAAACCTTCAGGATTTCGGGCCGTTGAGACGTGACTCGAGGTGCTCGACCCGCTCGCGGAGCTTGCGGATCTCCGCCGTCAGCTCGGCCCAGGGCTCCGCCGCGACGTTGCGCGACGACTGGTTGGCCGGCGGGTGGGCGTGCGATCCCGCTGCGTCGTGCTCGCCGCCTTCGTGCTCGCCGTTCGCATCACGGCTACCCGGCAGAAGCCGGCCGATCGGGCCTTCACGCAGCTCGGTGAGGACCTTCTCGGTGCGCTGGTGAATCAGCTCCTTGAGGGTCTGCAGCGGCACGCTGCGCGAGTGAGCCTTCTGCTCCTCGTAGATGATCTGCGCGAGGGTGACCTCGGTGAGGTCCTCCTTGCTGTTGTTGTCGATGATCTGGACCTCCTCGCCGCTGCGAACCATCTCGGCGATCTGGAGGAGGGTCACGTAGCGACTGTCCTGCGTGTCGTACAACTTGCGGTTCGAGTACCGCTTGATGACGCGGCGAGAGAGGGTATCCGCCGCCGATTTGGCGTCGGCCGCGCCTCCCTGTGCGAGCGCCGCGGTGCCATTCGCGTGGGCAGCAGCAGCGGCAGTGGCGTTTTCTTCGGGTGTGTTCACCGTCGACTTGTTGTCATTCACGCGCGTCTTGCTCCAGGAAAGGCGGCCTTTGGGCGCGACGGATCGGGTGGAAGATCAAAGCCCCCCCGAGCTGGTTTTGCCCTGGAACTTTCCACGTTTCCGTCGCGTTTCGGCGACGTCGCGTGGAGAAGCTAGGGGTAGGCTATCGCATGGGCCGCCAACCGGCGAGGACAGCCGACGTGCGCACTGCGGCAACCGAGGCGCGACAAGATGTCGAAAGGAGGGGGCCGGCGATGACGCTGCGCGCCGTTTCGGCAATCTACGTCGCGTCGGATACGGCCGAGTTACGCACGGCGGCACCTACAAGCACGCTGGGACCGCTGGATCTGTCGATCGAGCGCGGAGAGATGGTTGCGGTGGTCGGTCCGAACGGTGCGGGAAAGACCACGCTGCTACGCGTCATGACCGGCACTCTGAAGACACGTAAAGGGGCCGTAGAAATCGACGGGACCGATGTCGCTTTGCTCCGGAGAGAGGCGATCGCGAGGCTCGTTGCCGTCGTGGCGCAGCGTGAGGAGATCCCCAGTGGCTACCGGGTGCGCGAGGTGGTGGCGATGGGGCGCGCTCCTTACCAGCGGGGGGCCCTGCGGATGAGCGAGGAGGATTCGCGCATCGTCGGCGAAGCTCTCGAGCGGGCCGGGCTGGGGGAGTTGCAGGACCGCCGGGTCGAGGAGCTGAGCGGTGGGGAGCAGAAGCGGGTCTCCATCGGGCGAGCGCTGGCGCAGGACACGCCGCTGCTCCTCCTCGACGAGCCGAGCGCCGCCCTGGACGTGAAGGAGGTGGGCCGGCTCTTCCGTGTCCTCCGCGAGGAGGCCGCGCGCGGGCGTTCGCTGGTGTTCGTGACGCATGACCTGCACCTGGCGGCGCAGTACGCCCATCGGGTTGTCCTTTTGTGCAAAGGGCAGATCGTGGCGCAGGGGGCGCCGGCCGAGGTGATGACCGAGGATCTGCTCACCCGCACCTTCGGGGTGGCGATGCGCCAGCCGACGGAGCACGAGCGGTTTTTCCTCGCTGATCTCGAGGATTGAGCCCGCCGACACGTTCTGCAAAGAGACCCGCGCACTCCTTTACTGCGCGTTGACCCGCAAAACGGCTCTCCCGGTGATCGGTCCATACCTCCCCGCGGTACTAGGCAGGTCGAGGAGAGCGAATCGAATGTCGTCCGCTGATCGGCTGGAGAGGTTTCGCGTGTTGCTCGGGCGTTATCTGGCGATGGATCCGGGGAGGATCACCGCCGAGATGCACCTGTCGCGCGATCTCGGGCTCGACGCGCTCGACCTCGTCCTCATCTCCGTCCGGCTCGAGGAGTTCGAGCGGGTCGAGGTCCCGGTGGCTGCCATCGCCACCGCAGAGACGGTGGCCGACTTCGTCAACGCGTTCCACGAGCCGGCGCCGCCGAAGTCGGGCGTCCTGCCGAAGCTCGGGTACCGCGAGGCGGACGCCTCGGACTCCTGGACGACCTTCCCCGCGGTCCGCCCGCGCGATCGGGTCCGTGGTCTGACCTGAGCTGACCCGAGAAACACCGCAAAGTAGAAAAACGTTCGCCCGACCCGCTACTCCGCCGTTCGGGCGCGTGTCTTCTCGGCGGGAGGAGAGGAACCGGCACGGAGCCGGCCTGGGCCCCTCCCTGTGAGGCACGCGATGTTTCTCGTTTCCATGGTGATTGGCATTCTCGGTGGCATCCTGGCGATGTCGTCTCTCTTCGTCGGCAAGTCGCCCAGCGCGGCGGAGAAGCTCGCGAAGCTCGCGCAGTACCAGGGCTGGATCGGCCTCACGATGTTCTTCTGGGGAGTCTGGGAGATCATCGAGTGCGTCATGAACCTCGGCATGATGGGCAGCCATCCGCTGTCGTTCGTCTTCTGGCTGCTCTCGGGCGTCGCTGACTTCGGCGTGGGGCTCCTCCTCGGCTTCGGGCTCATCTCGACCTACGCCTTCCGCGGCAACGCGATGGCGATCGAGAAGGGGAACCAGATCCGCGGCAAGCTCGTCGCGTTCCAGGTCCCGCTGGGTGGGCTGGCGATCGTGACCTCGCTCGTCTACGGCGTCCTGAACTTCATCTGACGACGACGCAGCACTAAGCCTGAAGCGCGTTCTCCTGGAGGGCGCGCTCGAGGCTCACGTCGAGGCGGCTCTGGATCAGGCGGATCAAGCTCTCGACCTCGGTGGGGGCGAGGCGTAGCTCGGTCTCGAGACGCTCCTTGGTCCCTTCGGAGATCTCGGCGCGGGCGCGTTCGAGGCGGCGGAGCACCGTGAGGCGGTGCACGCCGAGCACCTTGCCGACGTCCTCCATCGAGAGGCGATCGAGGTAGTGCAGCTTGAGGAGGAGGCGCGTGCCCGGAGCGAGCGCCTCCAGCGTGTCGGCGAAGGCGCGGCGAAAGAGGTCGCGGTACTTCCCCTTGAGGAGCTCGAGCTCGAGATCGCCGGTGGCCTCGGTGGCGAGGACGTCCTCGATGTTCGCGCCGGGGCGCTCGCCCCGTTCACGCTTCATGTTCAGCCAGGTACGGACGGCGGCGACGCGCACCCACGCGCGCAGCTCGCCGCGCCCCTGGTAGCCGAGGATGCGTGGCGCGCTCCCCGGCTCGGCGACCAGCAGACGATGGCGGAGGCGCTGGATGACCTCGTCGATGTGGCTCGCTTCGGCGCGACGCGCGCGCAACAGAGGCCCGAGATCGGCGAAGCAGCTCGCTTCGAGCGCGGCGAGCGCGGGCGCCAGCCCCTTCCCTGCGTGGAAGGCGAGCCAGAGATCGCCAGCGTGCAGTGCGTCGAGCGCACCGGGGGACCCGAGGTCCGGCAGGGCGCGCACGAAGGTGGCGAAGGAATCGGGACGAACACCGGGCCACGACGGCCAGGCGGCGCGCGCGACGAGGAGAAATTCCTCGAATGTCATCGCGCCCCCGTCGTCTTCATCGTGGCGGTATCCTCCGCCCGGGGACGAGGAGAGCGAGCCGT
>JAMFST010000182.1 GCA_026225435.1 Labilithrix luteola | reverse complement strand
TCGTCCTCGGCGACGGCGATGGCCGCTTCTCTGCCGCCCTCGCCGCCCGCTTCCCCGACGTCGCCCTCACCGCCGTCGACAGCAGCGCGGCGATGCTCGTCCGCCTGCGCGAAGGCGTTCAACGCGCGCGACCCGAGCTGCAGCTCGAGACGCAGTGCCTCGACGCTCGCGACTTCGTGCCCGATCCACGCGGCTACGACGCGGTGGTGACGCACTTCTTCTTCGACTGCTTCACCACCCCCGAGCTCGCGGTGCTGGTGGCGCGCATCGGCGCGGTGCTCCCGCGGGACGCGCGCTGGATCGTCTCCGACTTCGCCATCCCCGCAGGCGGCGCCGGCTGGTTCGCCCGCATCCTCGTGCGCTCGCTCTACCTCGCGTTTCGCGTCCTCACCGGGCTGCGCATCACGCGCTTGCCGGACCATCCGAGCGCGCTGCGCGGCGCGGGTTTCACCTGCGCGAAGGTCGCGACCGGCCTGTTCGGGGCGCTGCGCTCGGAGCTATGGAACATGGCGGAGCTCCCGCGCCTCAGCGAACGTCCACCGTCGGCCCCTTGAGTCGATTCGACGTGCCCGCGGCGCCGAGCCGCTTCGCACGCTTCTTCGCTTCGAAGCTGGTCCACAAGGTCAGCGGCCCTCGCGGCTGACTCGCCGGGACCGGCATCGTCACCCGGTCGACGACCAGCCCGTCGAGCGAGCTCCACTCGTTGGTCGGCCAGGACGGACGGTGCCGCGCCTCGAGGGTGGGCGCCCCCTTCTCTTCCCCCTCGGCGAAGATGGCGAAGGAGCGCGGCGAGGTGCTGCGCGCTCGGTAGAAATAGTCGACGACGAGCACGCCGCCGGGTGCCACGGTTCGCGGCGCCGACCAGCCAACGAGCTCGAACCCGGGCTCCCAGCTCGCCTGGTGCGCGTCCGCTACCGGTGGCAGGTGATCGATCCGCGCCGGCTCGCCGCGTGGCCGCACGTCGCGCTCGAAGGCCGTGCGCTCGAGGATCTCGACGCCCAGCTCCTCCGCATCGTCACCGCTGTCGGCCACCAGCACGACCACCCCGATCTTCCGCGCGCGATCGAGCAGCAACGCCGAGCGGTAGCCGCGCATGATGCCGTTCTTCGTCGCGACGCCGTCGGATCGCAGGAACCACCCCAGCCCGGCGCGGATTCCTTCGTAGCCGTCGGCCCCTGCGACCCGCGGCTCGAGAGCCATGCTCAGGCTGCGGCTCATGTCCGACGTGGCCTGGCCGTCGAAGTGGGCCGCGAGGAACGCGAGCAGATCGTGGGCGCTCGACCAGACGGCGCAGCAGCCAGCCTGGTACGGCTTGTCCGCGTCGAGCGGGACGGCCTCGCCATCGTCGTCGTGCCCCCTGGCCACGTCGAGCCCCGCGAGAGAGTCGCCGAGGAGGCGCGAGTCGGTCATCCCGAGGCACGCGAACAGCTCGCGGCGGTACGCCTCCGCCAGCGTCGTGCCTTCGCGTGCGGCGAGCGCGTCGCCGAGCAGGCCGAAGCCGACGTTCCCGTACTGGAAGCGAGCGCCCGGTGCGCGCGGCAGGGCGAACGACTCGAGAAACGTCTTCCACTCCGCCGGCGAGTAGGTGTCGCCGTTGCGCCAGGCGACCCAGTTCGTCGGCATCCACGGGTAGCCTGCGCTGTAGGTCGCGAGGTGAACCAGCCGCACCGGCTGCTCCTGGTACATCGGCAGTCGAAGTCCAGGGAGCAGCGTCTGCACCGGCTCGTCCAGCGTGACCTTGCCCGCCGTCACCTCGCGCGCGAGCAGCACGCCGGTGAGCACCTTCGTCACCGAGCCGATCTCGAACAGCGTCCTCGCGCCGGGCGACGAAGGCTGGCGGTCCGAGCCTTGACCGAAAGCGAAGACGGTCGAGCGGGCGCCGTCGAAGACACCGATGACCACCGCTCGCCCCGGATTCCAGTCCATCGCGCGAGCCGCGCTGGTCACGCTCTCCCGCAAGCGCGCTTCGTAGGTCGTGGACGCGGGCGGGGAGACCGGATGGGCAACACCGTCGGTCGAGACGGGGGGCCGCGTGCACC
>JAMFST010000013.1 GCA_026225435.1 Labilithrix luteola | reverse complement strand
GAGCAGCTCCCGAGCAGCAGGTCGCTAACGTTCAAACCGGGTCTGGGGCGCTTTCTCAAACAAGTTCTGTCACCGGCTCGCTGGCTTCGTGGAACGACGGACCGGCGAGGCAGGCGATCCTCGAGTTCGTCCGCGTCACCACCGACGCGCAGGTCGTCATCGACTACCTCGTCAGCTACCGCTGCCAGCAGACCGACGTCTTCGTGGGCAAGGACAAGATCGCCGTCATCCCGACGAAAGACGTCCAGGCGGAGCTCGAGGAGGCTTACGACCGGAGCGGTCTCTGACGGCCCGGGCCAAGCTGCGGCCGCGGGTGGCGCTGATCACCGGTGCCTCGCGAGCTCGGTCGGCTCGATGTCCTTTTGAACAACGCCGGCCGCGGCTACTACGCGCGCACCCGTGACGTGGACCTCGCAGAGCTCGAGGGGCTCTTCGCGCTCAACGTGCTGGCGCCGCTGCGTCTGACGCAGCTGGCGCTCCCTGCGCTCGCCGCCAGCAGCAGTCCCGTGGGAAAGAGCACGGTGGTGATGATCTCGTCGATCGCCGGGGTGCTGGCTGCGCCGACCATGGGGGCGTACGCCGCGAGCAAGTTCGCGCTCGAGGCGGTGGCCATGGCGCTCCGCTCCGAGGTGGCGGGCAACGGAATCCAGGTCCTGGTCGTGCGGCCGGGTCCGGTGGAGACGCCGTCGCCACCGGGCTGGACGCGGGAGTGCGCCCGAAAGGGTCCCGTCCGCAGGCCCCGGAGCAGGTCGCCGAGCAGATCTGGCGGGCGGTCGACGCCGGCCGTCCGGTCCTCGAAACGAGCCTGTTTGTCCGGGTCGCCAGCTTCGGCGCCCGCGCCGTGCCCGGGCTCGTTCGCCGGGTGACGGCGCGAATGGCCGCCCGGGGGTCCGCGTAACCTGGTAGCCTGTCGGCTCCGCCTGGGTTGGATTTTGGCCGCGCTGTTATCGACAAGCCGCTTCGGAGTGAGGGTGACGTGGACAGTGATCTTGCGGACGCGGTCGAAGGGCTGAAGTCGATCTTCCAGAAGCGAAAGATCGAGGCGACCTTCGGCAAGGCCCCTCCCGAGCTGGTCGACGCTCTGAAGAAGAGCCTGAAGATCCCCAGCCGGTACCGGAATTTCCTGCTCTCCGCCAACCCGGTGCGCGTGGAGACGGTCACCCCGGTGGAGCGCATTCGCTTGCTGCCCGCCGAGGAGCTGGTGAAGTCGCAGGACCTGGTGAGGCCGGGCGAGAACGGCACCCCCACCGACTGGAAGCAGGGCTGGGTGGTCATCGGCGAGAGCGCGCTCCTCTCCGACCCCTACTTCCTCGACACGGGCAAGCCCGACCCCGAGGGGGATTGCCCGGTCTACACCGCGATGAGCGGGCAAGACCGCTGGGTCCCCACCCTCGCGGCCTCGAGCTTCGCGCAGTTCCTCCGCATCTGCTCCACCGCCATGGAGATCGCCGCCGGCTTCGGCGACGCGATCATGGACGACGAGGACGAGGACAGCTTCCGCGAGGCGCTCGGCCCGAAGGTGAAGGTCATCGACGCGGCCGCCCTCAGAGCAGGTCACTGGACGTGAGCCAACTCTGGGTCACGCGCTTTCGCGGCGCGGTGACCCTCTGGCAGTGGAGTCAGCGCTTCGCGGAGGAAGCGAGACCGCGGCTTCACACTGCGCGAGCCGCACGCGGGAAAAGACGGCCGACGGTGAAGCGAGCGAAACCGGCGAGGGAGTTGCAACTAGGTCAAGCATGCGCCTCGCTGCTTCCTTCGCTGCCGCCGCCCTGGCTTCGACCGTCTTCGCCACCTGGTCCACCGCGGCGCGCGCCGACGATCCGGCGTCGCTCTCCCCGCCGCTGAATCCGAGCGAGGCACCGTCGGCACCGATGGCGCCGGAACCGGAGGCGTCGCCCGAGGCCCTCGCTCCGCCGCCGCCCGCCTACGAGCTGCCCGCCCGGCAAGAGCGTGATCACTGGTACGGCAAGGACATCCTCGTCACCGACGGCGTGTCCATCGGCGCCGGACTGGGGCTCGGTCTGGCGAGCCCGGGCGCTGGCCTCGGGGTGTTCGCCGGCGGGTACGCGCTCGGCGGCCCCATCGTCCACCTGGCGCACGGAAGGCCGCTGGCGGCGCTCGGCTCGCTCGCTCTTCGCCTGGGCGCCCCGACGATCGGCCTGTTCACCGGCTACAGCATCGCCAAGGTGAGCGGCCGCTCCGAGGACGACGACTCGGGACCTGCCGGTGCCGCGCTGGTGGGCATGATCCTCGGCTACGCCGCCGCCGTCTCCATCGACGCGGCGGTCCTCGCCCACGAGACCGAGGACGCGTCCGACGATCCCGACTCGGGCTCGCGCAGGAAGACCGCCCCCCCGAGCGCGGCCTTCTCCTGGGCACCGACCGTGGCGCCGATCCGCGAAGGCGGCATGGTCGGCATCGGCGGCCGCTTTTGAAGGTTGTCATCGCCGGATAGCGGGGCCATGACAGGCGCATGGTCGACAGCGCCTACGCCCAGAGCCGCTTTACCCACCCGCAGGTGCAGCACGCCTATGGATCAAATGTTCATTTGTTGGACGATCCCTGGGCGTGGACGCTGCTCGCCCGCATGTGCTCCCCGGAGTGCGTGCAGCCGGAGGTCGGCCACCTGGTGCGCGCTCTTTACGGGCGCCTCGCCCAGGCGGTCCTCGCCGAGGAGTTCCCCCGCGCCCGCATCGACCTGCCGACGCGCATGGTCGTCGCGCGCCCCGAGGCGGTCTACCGCGGCCAGGCGCTCGCCCGCGGCACCCGCGCGGTGACCGTCGGCATCGCCCGCGCCGGCACCATGCCGAGCCAGGTGGTCTACGACCTGTTGAACGAGGTCCTCGAGCCCTCCGGCGTGCGCCAGGACCACCTCTTCATGTCGCGCACCACCGACGCCGAGGGGCGGGTCACCGGCACCAGCTGGCACGACGCGAAGATCGGGCGCGACGTCGACGGCCGCATCCTGCTCATCCCCGACCCCATGGGCGCCACCGGCAGCTCGATGGCCAGCGCGCTCACCCACTACAAGACGCGCCTCGAGGGGACGCCGGGCAAGTGCATCACCATCCACCTGATCGTGACGCCCGAGTACCTGCGCCGCCTGCAGAAGGACCACCCCGACACGATCGTCTACGCCCTGCGGCTCGATCGCGGCCTCTCGCCGGCCGACGTGCTCGCCACCCCGCCGGGTACCCGCTGGGACGAGGAGCGCGGCCTCGACGACAAGCAGTACATCGTCCCCGGCGCCGGCGGCGTCGGCGAGATCTTGAACAACGCGTGGGTGTGAACGACGCGATCGAGAGCTAGAAGCTGCCGCCGAGCACCAGGCGCGAGCCGGTGATGGTCAGCTTCGGGATCGGATCCGGCTTCGGCGTGCGCACGTCGCGGACGAAGAAGATGCTACCGACGCCGACCAGGACCACGCCGGAGGCGAGGAAGGCGTCGCTCAGCACCGCGTCGGTCTTCAGCTTGGTGATACGCGAGCTCTGATCCGTCGGGCAGGCGTCGCGGTGCGTGCTGCCGCAGATGGTGTCGAGGTCGTGCGAGACGGTGAGCGCGGCGATGCCGAAGATGGTCCCCACGGCGAGCGCGGCGACACCGGCGGCGCCGAAGGTGTACGCGACCGTCCGCCCGGTGTGCGGCGGCTCGGGGGCCGGCTCGAGGTAGCTGCGCGCCACCAGCTTGCGCGTCTGCCCGTCGTCGACGTCGAAGGAGCGCTCCGCGGTGGCGGTGCCGCTGATGAGCACGAGCCGGTGATGCCCCGGGTCCACGCTGAACGTCGCCGCGTCCACTGGACGTGGCGCGTCGTCCACCACCACCTGGGTGAGCGGCTTGGTGACGTGCGGCTCGACGACCAGCTTGGCGATGCGCGCGCGCGTGGCCGGGAGCTCCAGGGCGGCCTGGGCGCTCGCCTCGAGCCACGGCGGCGGCGCGTCGGGGGGAAGCTTGGTGTCCACGATCGCCTGCAGGGCGGCGGCGGCGTCGACCACCTTGCCGAGGAGCGCGTCGCAGTGAGCGATGCGCAGCTTCAGCGTCGGCGCGGGGAAGACCTGATCGGCCTGCCGCCACATGGGCACCGCCTGGTCGCAGCGGCCGGTGCCGAAGGCGAGATCGCCCTTCTCCGCGAGCGCGCGCGCCTTCACGCGGGCCGGATCGTTCTCCTCCGCGCGGGCGGTGCCCGGCGCGACGGCGGCGCCCACGGAAAGGACGGCGAGAACCGCGCAGACCGCGGCGGTGCATCGGGAGACACGGTGGCGGAGGCGGCTCACGCTCAGATTCCGAGGGCTGGATTCTTGAAGGGGTTCGCGGTGGTGGTGGTCGGTGCGGGCGGCGGCGTGGCGACGGGAGCGACGGGAGCGGCGGACGGAGCCGGCGCAGAGGCGGCCGGGGACTCCGGCCTGACGTGCCTGGGAGCGTGCACGGCCGAGCTGCCGACGGTACCACCATCCGGAGCCGCCGCGGCCGACGACGAAGGCGGCACCCCGGGACCATCCGGCCGAACGAGCGCCGGGCTGCTCCCGCTGGGCGAGGCGCTCGCCTCGGCCCCCACCTCCAGCCGAGCCCCCGCGTCGACGCCGGAGGTCACCACCGTGGCCTCCTGGTGCGCGCGCTGCGTGGCGGCCGAAGGCAGCGGCGCCGGATGGTGCACCGAACTGCGGAAAGCCGCGAAACCGGCGACGGCGAGGCAGGAGAGCCCGACCGCCACCCACGGCCCCCTGCCCCCCTTCTGCCGCACCGGCACCGACGCGTTGAGAAGCGTCGCCTTGCTGAACAGCTCCGCGCCGCTGTCGAGCAGGTTCTCCGTGCTCGGGGTGGCATAGCGCACCGGCATCAGGCCGTCCGACAGCGAGTCGAGGCGCAGGCGCGAGCCGTCTGCCATGCGCTCCTCGCGCGGCATGTCGAGGTGCAACGCCACGGCCAGCGCGTCCACCGCCACGTTGGCGTCACGGAAGCGATCGGCCGGCTCGGGGGCGCACACCTTGCGGAACCAGTCGTCGAAGCTCGGCGGCAGCGTCGGCACCACCTTCAGCGCCGACGTCCAGTTGTACAGCTGGATGTTGGTGAAAAGCTCGAGGACGTTGTCCCCGTCGAAGGGGCAACGCCCGGTGAGGCACTCGTAGGCCACGACTCCGAGCGCCCAGATGTCCGCCGCCGGCCCGATGTCGGCGTCCATGCGGACCTGCTCCGGCCCCATGTACGGCGGCGTCCCCACCAGGCGACCGGTGCGCGTGAGGTGCGCGTTGGCCTTGATCTTCGCCAGGTCGACGTCCGTGGGGCGCGTCGCCTCGAGCGAGCCGATCAGCTTGGCGATGCCGAAGTCGACGACCTTCACCTCGACGATGCCGTCGGTGTCGGTGAGGAACACGTTGTCGGGCTTGAAGTCGCGGTGGACGATGCCGCTGGCATGCGCCTTGGTGAGCGCGCGGGCGGCGTCACGGAGGAAGGAGACGGTGACCGCCGGGGTGAGCCGCCCTTCGCGCTCGATGCGGCGGGAGAGCGGCTCGCCGTTGAGCAGCTCCATCACCAGGTACGGCTCGCCGTCGGCGGTGACGCCGAAGTCGAACACCTGCACGGCGTGGCGCGAGCTCAGGTTGGCGGTGATGCGCGCCTCGTGGCGGAAGCGCTCGCGCACCTCCTCGTTGGTCGCCAGCTGCGTCCCGAGGAACTTGATGGCGACGTCGCGATCGACCGCGAGCTGGCGCCCGCGCCACACCTCCCCCATTCCCCCTTCGCCGATCTTGGTGGCGAGGCGGTAGCGACCGTCGAGCTCGGAGCCGGCTTGCCAGGTCATTGCGCCGCCGTGGCGCTGGCATCGCCCGTCGCGTCGATGATGCACTTCCCGTCGACGCACCCGAGGAGCACGGCGTTCTTGTTCGGGGACACGGTGCAGTCGGTGCACGACGAGCCGCAGCGGTTGTTGATCGACCCGCGGCAGACCAGCGTCCCCTTCGGCGTCGTGGGGGTCCCCACGAGCAGCGGGCACATGTAATCGGGCGCGTTGCAGGTGCAGCTGCCCGCCTGGCACGCCTGCAGGTAGGCGCAGGACGCTCCGCAGTGGCCGCAATTCGCGTAGCTATCGAGGTCGACGCAGAGCTCCGCACCGCCATCGGGGTTGGGGCACTGGTTGGCCACGGGGCAGGTGATGCAGAATCCGTCCTGGCAGAGCTGCGACACACCGCAGGAGGTCTCGCAGCTCGAACAGTGGGCCACCGACGTCTTGAGGTCGGCGCACTCGGTCGTGCAGTTGGTGCTGTCGGGCGGGCACGCCAGCACGCACGCCGCGTTGTCGCACAGGCCGTTGACGCCGCAGCCGACCCCGCAGCCGCCGCAGTTGTCGCTGTCCTGGGTGATGTCGACGCAGATTCCCCCCACGCCACCGCAGACCATCTGCCCCGCGGGGCAGGCGCAGGCTCCGGACGAGCACTCGAACGTCGGCCCGCAGCTCGCGCCGCACGCGCTGCAGTTGGCCGGGTCGGTCGCGACGTCGGTACAGACGGTGGCGCCACCGTCCACGGCGCACAGCGTCTGCCCGCTCGGGCAGGACGTGGCCTCGTCGACGGTGGAGAAGGCGTTGGCGTGGCTGGGCAGCTCGCACGCGGCGACGACGATGGCGCTGGCGAAGGCCAGGCCAGCGGTGATGACTGCGAACCAGAGGTGCCTCCTGGTCGTGCCTGCCCCACTACTCTGCGTCATCGAGCGAACCCCGGAAGCATCAAGAAAAGATCAGTATGGCAGAGAAGCCACCGCCATCGACCTTCCCAGCAAAAGCGGGGCCGCTCACTTGCGGCGATTGTGCGACTTCACGAGGTGGGCGTAGTCGACCGTCACCGGCTCGTCCCCCCGGTAGCTGGCCGCGGCAGCCGTGGCGGCCGCGGGGAGCAGGCGGACCAGCGTCCGCAGCTCGGTGCGCGCCTGCTCCGGGACCGGTTCGAGCTGCGCCAGCGCCTGTTCCAGCACCTCCACGCCCGTCCCCCGCAGGTGCCCTCGGCGCCCCAGATCGGCGTAGCTGCGGGCCAGGGAGTCGCCGTCGAAGCGGTGCTGCACGACGAGCTCGGCCGCAACCGAGAGCACCCCGGGCGCCCCCAGCCGGCCGTCCTCGAAGACCGCCAGCGCCGCCTGGAAATAATTGTAGAACGGTATGACACGCGGGCCATAGGCGCGGAAGTCGTCGGGCGGGGACTGGCGCTCGAGGTGGATGAGGATCCGCTCGACCACCTCCATGTGCTCGATGGAGCGGGCGTCCTGGGCCAGCGTGTCGCGGACGTCCTCGTACATCCGTCCAAGCTCGGCGACGTGCGCCAGCTCCTCGGGGCTGATCGCGCCGCGCAGCACGTCGGCGTAGAGCGAGTAGACGAAGGCGTCGGCCTCGGCGTCATCGCCGAAGAGGGTCTCCTTGGGGCGCGCGATGTCGAAGTCGGGGCGCGACCTTCGCGCGCGCTCGCGATCGGCGGTCGCTCGCGCGTGCACCAGCGCCGGCAGCTTGTACCCCAGCTGATCGCGCAGCGCGCGGAAGCGCAGGCGGAGCATGTTCTGCAGGTTCGGCTTGAGGACGAAGCTGTCCCACACGATGCCGTCGAGGCGTAGCTTGTCCTCGAGCCGCTGGCGCATCTGCTCCGGCGATCCCGACAGGATGTGCACCGAGATGCCCGCGCGGACCATCTCGCGCAGGAGCGCGCCGGCGCCGGGGTTGGTGCGCTTCTCGTCGGGCCGCTCGAAGGCGGTGCGCACCAGATCGCGGAAGGTGTCGAAGTCGGTCCGCAGGTAGGTCTTGTCGAGATCCCAGCGCGCCACGTGCGCCGCCAGCGACGCGTTGTTGGTCACGTCACGAGTGCTCTCGCGGATCTCCACCGGCCGGCTCCCCGATTGGCTCGGGCGATCCGCGCTCACTTGGGGTCCGCGGCGGCCTTCTTGGCGCTGGGCGACTTCTTCGCCGCCACGCCGGCCTTCTTCGCGCTTGCTGTCTTCGCCGTCGCAGCCGTCTTCGCCGTCGCGGCCGCCTTCTTCGTCGCGTTCGCCGCTGCGCGCGGGCTCGGGTCGCCGGCCTTCTTGCGTCGCAGCTTGCGCGGCGGGAGCAGCTCGGCCTCCGTCTGCAGCTTCTTCGCGAGGAAGATGGCCGCGTCGAGCTTGTAGAAGTTGCGCACGCGGTAGAAGCGCAGCGCATTGTCGTTGTTCTCGGCCACCTCGAGCACGAGATGCGTGCAGCCACGAACGCGGCCGAGGTGCTCGAGCTGCTCCATCACGAAGCCGCCGATCCCCTGCCCCTGGTGCGCCGGGTGGACCGCGAGCTCCTCGATGTACAGCGGGCGCATGTCGCGCTTCTCGAAGTAGCTCTCGTTGATCCAGTTGTCCTCGCCGATGACCTCGAAGGTGCACTCCGTGTAGCCGACGATCTCGTCCTTCCCCGCGGTGCCGGTCACCTCGAAGATCAGCTGCTCGACCCCCTCCTCCTCGTACACCTCGAGGAAGCGCTTCTTCAGGCGCGGGCGCTGGTACTCGACGGTCTGGCGGTTGACGTTGCGGAACGTCAGCTTGAGGAACTCCCAGACGCGATTCAGATCGCGCCGGTGGATGCGGCGGACGCGGATCTCCGGCCCCGGGAGGGCGGCGCCACTGGCGCCTTTCGCATCGGACGGTTCGGCGGGCGGCGGGCTCGACGCTTTCATGGGGTCTCCGGACGAGACTACCTGAGGGCGGCGCGCCCGGGCACCTTCAGTCAGCGGAAGGCGTCAGGGTGCGATGGCGCGACGGAGGTCTTCGAGGGATGGAACGAGGTCGCTCACGTTGTGCTTCCGCGCCAGCTCGAGAGCCTCACGCAGGTACACCTGCGCTTCGACCCGGCGCTCGCGCCCGTGAGCCACGTGGGCGAGCGCGCCGAGCACCCGGGCGCGGTCCTGACCACCGGGGCCGGCCATGTCGAGCGCCTCGCGCAGCACGCCCTCCGCGTCGGTGTAGTCGCCCCCCTGGGCCAGCGCTTCACCCAGCTTGCGGCTGAAGATGAGCACCGCGCGCATCGGGTCGTCGAGCTCGCCGCGGAACAGCTCCCGCCGCGCCAGCTCGAGAGCCCGGCGAAGCGCGTTGATGTTGCCGGCGTGATCGCCGCGCGCCGCGCAGCGAGCGCCCACCCCTTCGAGGTGGAGCAGCGCCTGGAAGGTGTTCTGCGCGTGGTACTCGTGCAGCGCGCGGACCTCGAGGGGCGCGCCGAGCTCCTCGCAGACGTCGGCCGCCGTGGCGTGCAGTCCGCGACGGACCTGAGCCGGGATCGTCGCCAGGACGACCTCGCGCAGCAGCGGGTGCGTGGTGCGGTAGCCGTCCTCGCCCGACTCCACCATGCCGCCGGCTTCCAGCGTGGCGAGCGCCTCGGGGATGGTCGTGTTGTCCGGCAGGAGCGGGCGGATCGTCCCCTCGGTGGCGGCGTCACCGAGGACGGCGATCGCCTGGAGCACGCGACGGGCATGCGGCGGCAGACGCTCGACGCGCAGCGCGATGAGGTCGGCCAGACGTGCCGGAGCCGCACCGCCTTGCTCGCCACCGAAGCGGAGGAGCTGCTCGACGTAGTAAGGCGCGATCCCCTTGCCGCCCGTGAGCGACGGAGCGCTCGCCGAGCCGGCGGAGACGAGGAGCTTGTTGACCGTGGAGGGGGCGAGGCCGGTGACCGCGCGCGACGGAGCGGTCATCGCCGGCCAGTTGTTCTCCGTCCCCGGCATGTAGGAGACGACCATCAGCGCGGGGACCAGCGGCGGCTCGCCCATCGCGTCGGCGAAGGCGTTGCGGCTGGCGCCGTCGAGGTTCTGCAGATCGTCGACGAGGAGGATGACCCGGCCTCCGCCGCGTCCTTCACCGTCCTGCCGCTCGGAGGCGCGATGGAGAGCCCAGCGCAAGGCCTCGGCGGCGGCGTAGCGACGCTCGTCCGGCGACAGGCGCGGAGCGGCGCTGGCGTGCCCATTGGCGTGCCCGTTGGTGCCGTTGCTGGCGCCGTTGCCGTTGCCCATGCCGTTGCCGCTGCCCGGCCGCTGGTCGAAGACGTCCTGCAGACCACGACGCGCCTCGGCGCCGGCCGCGGGCCAGTCCTTGGAGGTGCCGCCGTCCGAGGGGAGCTCGGCCAGCTCCGCGATGGCGCGGCGCAGGGCGTAGTAGCCGACCTCGGCCCATGCCGGATCGGGCCCGGTCATGACGACGACGTCCTGCGCCTGGCGGGCGATCTCCGCGAACTCGCGCAGCAGGCGCGTCTTGCCCACGCCGTGCTCGCCGATCAAGCGCGCACCGACGAGCGAGCCCTTCGCCTCGATGCGGCGCTGCTCGAGCCACTCGATCTCCGGCTCGCGCCCGACCAGCGGAAGCGGAAACGACAGCTTCGGCTGCGGCGGCGGCTTGGACGCCGGCCCTTGCATCTCGCGACGCTCGCGGACGCTCTCCGGCGACGGCGCAGCATCGAGGAGCTTGTTCGGGACGTCGGGCGAGAGCGTCTGCACCCGCAGCGACTGCGCCGCGCCCACCGCGTTGCCGCACTCGCCGCAGAACTTCTGCGACGTCGGGTTCAGCGCGCTGCACGATGGACATTTGACCATCGAGCTGGCCGGGGTGCGCGGCTGCGCCGGTGCCTCGACGAGCTGCAGGGCGTCGGCCAGCGCCTCGCTGAACTCCTCCGCGTCGGAGAAGCGGTGCTGCGGCTCCTTGGCGAGGGCGAGGAGACAGACCTCGGCCAGCTCGTTGGGGATGTGGCGCTCGGGGGCCATCGCCCGCGGATCGGTCGGCGCCTTGGTGATGTGCATGAGCACCACTTGCGTCGGCGAATCCGCCTCGAACGGCAACTTGCCGGTGAGCAGCTGGTAGAAGATGACGCCGACGCCGTACAGATCGGAGCGGGCATCGAGCGTGTCGCCGCGCCCCTGCTCCGGGCTCATGTACTCGGGCGTTCCGCAGACGATGCCCGGGCTGGTGATGCCCGGGGCCGCGTTCTCGCTGCGCACCTTGGCGAGGCCGAAGTCGACCACCTTCACGAAGTCGCCGCCGGTGCGCATCGGCTCGAGGATGATGTTCTCGGGCTTGAGATCGCGGTGGATGATCTCGATGTGATGCGCTTCCGAGAGCGCGGCCAGCACCTGCCGGAGCACGCTGACGATGCGGCGGAAGGCGAGCGGCCCCTCCTCGTACTGGACCCGCGCGAGGTCACGCCCGCGGAGGAACTCCATCACGAGGTACAATTGACCATCGCTGGTCTTGCCGAAGTCGATGACGGCGACCGAGTTCGGGTGGTTCAGGCGGCTGGCGGCGCGCGCCTCGGTGATGAAGCGGGCGGCGGCGTTCTCCTCGCCGACGAGGTGCGGGTGGATGATCTTCACCGCGACGGTGCGCGAGAGGTTGGTCTGCTCGGCGCGGTAGACGCGGCCCATGCCGCCGATCCCGACCAGCTCCATGATCAAGTAGCCGCCGGGAAGGGTCCGCCCGATGAGCGGGTCTTCGGGGTTGGCCGCGACCTTGGCTACAGGGAATCCGCACGAGGGGCAGAACTTGTGCGCCTCGTCGATGGAGCTTCCGCACTGGGGGCAACCGCGCATCGTCGGCTCGAGGGTACCATGCGAGTGTTGACGCAAGGAATGCGTAGAAACGACTCGGCAAAGAACGGAGATCTGTGGCCTGTGAGGCCAAAGAGGCGTCCAATGCAGACGCGAAGGAGACACTTTACGGCCGCGCCCGCCAAAGACCTGGCGCACCGCGTTATCGGCGGAATTTTGCGGCGACGGGCGCGACTTGCGTACGATCCACGACGGTGTCCAAGGATTCCAAGAACGACCTAGACCTTCTGACGGCCACACCTGCGCTGCCGCCCACGCAAGCGGGGCCGCCGTCGGTGCGCCGTCGGCTGGGTGAGCTGCTGGTCGAAGCTGGCTTCCTCACGCCGCGCGATCTCGAAGCGGGGCTCGCCAGTCAGGCGCTCTCCGGCGGGCCGATCTCGCACGGCGGGCGCCACAAGATCGGGCACATCTTGCTCGAGGCGGGGATGATCAACGACGCGCAGCTGACGCAGGCGCTGGGGCAGCAGCTGAGCGTCCCCTTCGTCTCGCTCAAGCACGTCGACTTCTCCGCGGCGTTGCTGGCGCGCGTGCCGGCGGAGCTCGCGCAGGCGCACACGATGCTGCCGGTGTTCCTCCGCACGACGAAGACCGCGGGCAGCAAGGTCGGCGTGGAGACGCTCTACGTCGCCATGGAAGATCCGACCAACCAGGAGGCGCTGCTCGAGGTGTCGATGCGCGCGGGGTTGCCGGTGAAGCCGATGATCGCTTCCCCGGGGGATCTGCACCGGGCCATCCGCGCCTTCTACTTCGGCGAGCACGGCGATCCGGAGACGCACGCGGAGGCGCACCCGCCGCAGGACAAGTCCGCCGAGGCCACCTTCCGCCGGCAAGCGGCGCAGACGCTGACCGGGCACAGGGCGACGAACCTGCCGCCCAAGCCGCCGCCGCCGAAGATCTCGCACGCCCCGAACCCACCGGCGATCTCGGCTCCGCCCCCGGCGCCTCCGCCGGCGCATACAGCTCACGCGGCGCCGCCCCCGAGCCCGAGGACGCCGATCATCGACGACGACGAGGCGCCCGAGATCGAGGTGGGCGAGATCGAGCCCTCGCTCCGCGGAGGACCCGACCGCGGCGCGCCTGCGGACAACGGCACCATCACCTTGCTCGACGGCCCGTCGGTGAGCCTGCCGCGCCGGACGCGTGCGAGCGAGCGACCGCCGGCGCCGGAGATGACCGGAGCTTCGCACTCGGCGACACGCGAGCTCCTGCTGCGCCTGCGCGTGGAAGGCG
>JAMFST010000181.1 GCA_026225435.1 Labilithrix luteola | reverse complement strand
GCTTCGACCTTGCGCGCGATCACGTCGAGCACGCCGTCGAAGGCGTCGCGCATGGCCCAGGCTTGCGCGTCGGCGTCGGCGAGCTTCGTCGCGTTCGCCCGCCCGAGCGCGAGGGCGCGGCGAGGTCCGGCGCACGCGGCCGGCAAGCGATGCTCGAGGTCGCGCGCGGCACCTTCGTACACGTGGTAGCAGGCGGCGACCTTCCCCTCGTTGTACAGCGGCGCGCCGATCTCGATCGCCTGGCTGATGCCCGCCGCGATGTCGCGGAGCGATGGGTCGGAGCAACCGCGCAGCGTGGAGAGCTCGTGATGGGGCACCGTCGCTCGCACCGGCGGACGCGGCGCGGCGGCGCGCTCGCGAGCAAACTTCTCCCCCAGCGCGAGCGGGGCGATCGGCTCCGGCTTGGCGAGCAGCTCCTTCACGTAGCGGACCGGCAGACCGAAGCCGAGGTTCGAGCCGCCGCGCATGATCGCCGAGGCGACGCCGACCACGTCGCCGTGCTCGTCGAAGAGCGGCCCGCCCGACGAGCCGGGGGCGATGGGGGCGGAGATCTGCAGCACGGTGAGCTCGTCGTTCAGCGGTCGTATCGCGCTCACCAGGCCGTTCGAGACCGTGTCCTCGAGCCCCAGCGGGTGACCGATGGCGACGAGCGGATCCCCCGCGTGGACCTTGTCGCTGTCGCCCAGGGTGAGCGCCGGCAGGTCCTTCGCGTCGACGCGGAGGAGCGCGAGGTCGTGCCGCTCGCTGTACGCGACGATCTCCACCACCGGCAGCTCGCGCTTGTCCGCGAAGGTCACGAGCACCGGCTGGTCGAGGTGCCCGAGCACGTGCAGGTTGGTGGCGATGAGCCCGCGCGGGTCGATGACGAAGCCGGTGCCGAGGAGCGCGCCGGTGCGGATGGCGCACACCGAAGGGGTCGCGCGGGCGGCGATCTCCGCCGGGTCGAGACGCCGTCCCTCGCGAGGCGCGGCGGCCGCGGCGGGTACGGAGGAAGCGACGGGCGGCGGGGCGGACACCGGCGCCGGCTCCGCGTGACACGCCGCCAGGCTGACGAAGGAAAGCGCGCCGAGGACGAAGCGGGCGGAGCTCATGCCGGCTTCACCACGGGAGCCTGGTAGAGCACCACGCCCGACGGGTCGACCCGGCTCACCAGCGCGCCGGTCCCCACGAGCAGCCGCAGGTGCGAGCGCGTCTCGAGGATGGCGAGCATCTGGTTGAAGCGGTCCATGTCGACGAGCGCGCGCTTGTGGCGCGTCCAGCCGACCCCGGCGGCCACGTCGGCGGCGGTGACCGAGCGCTCGCTCCCCGCCGCGACCACCACCGCCAGCATCTCGGCGAGCCGCCCGTCGTGATGCGCGACCAGCTCCTCGATGCGCGCGTGGGTGCTCTCGGCGGCAGGCCCGTGCGCCCCGAAGAGCTTCATGTCCGGAAGCGCGCGCACCTTGGCCAGCGAGCCGAGGAAATCCTTCAGCGGCGACTCGCCGGGGAACGCCTCGAGCCCGATCGACGGAGTGATGTGCGGCAGCACGTGGTCGCCGGCGAAGAGCAGCTGCCGCTCGAGGTCGGCAAACACCACGTGCCCCTGGGTGTGCCCCGGCGTCGCCAGGATCTGCAGCTGCCGGTTGCCGATGTCCATTTCACCAGCCTCGAGCCACTCGTCGGGCATCTCCCAGCCCTCGGCCGGGTCGACGCGCACGTCCTCGGCCTCGATGGCGGCGGCGAGCTCGGGGGCGCCGCTCTCGCGCAAGGCGGCCATCTGCGGGCCGAAGTTGAAGATGCGGTCGATCGCCGCCTGGAGGCTCCGTCGCTCGCCGATCCCCAGCGCGATGGGCGTCCCGAAGTCGCGCCGCAGCGCCACCGCCATCGTGTAGTGATCGCGGTGCGAGTGGGTGACGAGGATGCGGGTGATCGACCGCGGCGTCGCCCCCAGCTGCTTGAGCGCGAGCTCGAGGTCACGCCGCGCCGGCTCGACCGCCCAGCCGCCGTCGATGAGCGTGAGCCCGCGGCCGTCCTCGATGGCGTACACGTTCACCGCGCGCAGCCCGTCGCTCGGCATCGGCAAGGGGATGCGGAAGACACCGGGCGCGACCTCGAAGGCGCCCGACTTGGTCCATTCGTCGCGGTT
>JAMFST010000180.1 GCA_026225435.1 Labilithrix luteola | reverse complement strand
CGGCGCATCGTCAACGCCATCCGCAACCGGTACGACAACCCGGGGCACGAGTCGTTCCTCCTGGGGGAGAACTTCACCGGCGAGACCGGCTTCGACGTCCTCAAGTACGAGCTCGGCCCGTTCGGGCTGACCAGCGAGTTCCACTTCCCGCTGATGTACGCGCTGCGCAGCGCCGTCGCCTACGCCCCGGCGACCCCGTCGGCCGCTGGCGACACCAGCGGGAGCTCGGCCAGCAGCAGCGACGGTGACGGCGCCGACGGCGTGGTCGGCGGCAGCGGCAGCAGCACCGTCGTGGACGACAGCGGCGGTCAGCAGACGATGGTCGACGTCGCCTCGGTCATCCAGGAAGGGGAGACCGACTGGACCGGCTCGGGCGCGATCATGTCGACCATCATCGGCAACCACGACGTGACCCGCTTCGAGACCGCCTCGAGCGGCGACGAGGCCGGCGACACCTGGACGATGGCGCCGCAGTCGACCCAGCCGGTCGTCTACGACAAGCAGATCTTCGCCCTCTCCACGATCTTCACGCTGCCGGGCGCGCCGGTCATCTACTACGGCGACGAGGTCGGCCTCGCCGGCCGCGCCGATCCGGATTCGCGCCGCGTCTACCCGACCGAGAGCGAACTGTCGCCCGACCAGATGCGCGTGCGGACGGCGACGCAGAAGCTCGGTCTCGCCCGCGCCTGCTCCAACGCGTTGCGTCGCGGCGACTACCGCCAGATCTTCGTCGACCCCGAGCACCTGGTGTTTTCGCGCACGGTGGCCACCACGACGGCCGACGGCGGCTCCTCCAGCGACACGGCGATCGTCACGTTGTCCCGACTTCCGCTCGAAGCCCTCCCGATCACGCTTCCGGGGATCGCCAAGGGTGTCTATACGGACCTCTTGTCCGGAGCGACGACGACACTCGATCCTGAGTTGACAACTCTGGACCTCACGCCATTCTCCGTGCACGTCTACGTGCCGAGCACGAGCTCGTGCGCGGCGTCCGCAACACCGTAAGGAACAACGGCTTTTTCCCCATGAATTCTTCCCTTACGAAAGGTGCCGCGTCCGGCACCGGTACGAAAGGTGCCGCGCCCGGCACCGGGTCGCGGGCTCCCGCGCGCGTGGTCGTCTCGCTGATTCTCGCGGTCCTGGGCGGCGGTGCCGCTCTCGCGTCCGGCGCGATGGCGGGCTGCGGCAGTGACGCAGTGCACAATCCCAACTACGGCCTCCCGCCCGACGCGTCCTACGACACGGGGAATGACAACGGCGGCAGCCAGTACGGCTCCGGGTCTGGCGGGGGGACCATGAACGCGCCCGACGCGATGGTCACCTGCGCGGCCAGCCAGCAGCGCTGCATGGAGAGCTTCACGTTCCCCAATGCCTCGCTCAGCGGGACGAGCTCCAGCGGCATCACCGGCGTCGAGCTGCGCGGTGACTACCGCACCGGCGCCTGGGACACCGGCGACACCATGAGCCTCGACGCGACCGCCAACGTCTGGACGGTGTCGGTCGCGGTGCCGGCGGGGTCGGCTGTACAATACAAGTTTTACGTCACCGGGCCGACCTATTGCGCCTCGCAGGAGATGGGCACGGGCCCGTGCTGGATCTCGACCACTTCGCAGCCGACGGTGACCCTGAACGGCAACACCAACAACTACGCCAACCCGATCACCTGCGACAACTACACCTGCGCCGCCGGCACCTGCGGCGAGGTCGACCCGCCGAGCGACCCGACCGTGTACGACTGGCGCGACGCGGTCATGTACTTCGTCTTCGTCGACCGCTTCTTGAACGGCAACACGTCGAACGACAATACCCCGACACTCCCTGCGCTCCCCTCCGGCGACATGAACCGGGCGCAGTACCAGGGCGGCGACTGGCAGGGCGTGATCAACAAGATCAACGACGGCTACTTCACCGACCTCGGGGTGAACACGCTGTGGATCACCGTTCCGATGAAGAACGACGACCAGCTGGCCGGCCTCGGCACCAGCGACAGCCACCTGTACAGCGCATACCACGGCTACTGGTCGTCGTTCCAGGCGTCGGACTCGAACCACAACCCGACCATTGAGGACCACTTCGGATCGATCACCGACCTGAAGACGCTGGTCACCACAGCCCACGGCAAGAACCTCAAGATCGTCTTCGACTACGAGCTGGTGAGCATCACCACGACGGCGGCGGTTTACCAGCAGCACCAGAACGACGGCTGGTGGTGGCCCAACGACAACGGCATGGGCGGCGACTGCATCTGCGGCCAGGGCTGCGACTGGAACAACAACTTCCCCAGCGGCACCACCATCGACGGGGTCAACTACAGCGGCATCCCGCAGTACACCCACTGCTGGTTCGCCAGCTACCTGCCGCACTGGAACTACACCAACGCCGACGCCCGCGCGTACAGCGAGGGGCTGGCGGTGGATCTGGCGACGTCGACCGGCGCCGACGGCTTCCGCATCGACGCGGTCAAGCACATCGACCCCTCGTGGACGGCCAAGCTGCGCACCGACATCATCGCCAACATCACCTCGAAGCAGACCCCGGCGCAGCGCTTCTACATGGTGGGCGAGACGTTCGAGTACTCGAACCGCGACTTCATCAAGAGCTTCATCGACCCGGACACGTCGATCGACGGCCAGTTCGACTTCCCCGAGCGCGCGCAGATCGCCCAGTCGGTCCTCATGCGCTCGCAGGGGATGGACGCGCTCGAGTCGTTCATGTCGACCAACGATGGGTACTATTGTACGGGCAGCACCATCCCCGTGCTCATGAGCACCTTCGTGGGCAACCACGACATGCCGCGCTCGATCGGCTTCGCCCAGGACACGCCGGTGTACAGCAACTTCGGCGACACCTCCGACCCGGGCTGGAACGACACCAGCACCAACGGCGGCCAGGCGCTCACCCTGCCGACCACCGCGTCCGCCTTCGAGCGCGTGGCCAACGCCGAGGCGATCATCCTGACCAACCAGGGCTTGCCGCTCATCTACTACGGTGACGAGATCGGTATGCCGGGCGGCGGCGATCCGGACAACCGGCGCATGATGTACTGGTCCGAGGCGGACAGCACCAGCGACCCGGACGGCACGACGGGCTCGGGCTGGACCGACAACCAGAAGACGCTCTTCGCCCGCATGAAGGCGCTCATCTCGATCCGCGCGGCCCACCCGGCGCTGCGCCGCGGCCACCGCACCACCATCGAGATCAACTCGACGCTGTGGGTCTACCAGATGCAGACCGCGCAGGAGACCGTGTACGTGGCGGTCAACGCGGGCGACACGGACCAGAAGGCGACGGGGCTTCCGAGCGGGCTGACCGAGCTGCTCGCGGGCGACGCGTCCGGTGCGGTGCCGGCGCGGCAGACGCGGATCTACGTCACGTCGAACTGAGTCGACGGGGAGCGCTATCGTGACCGGGTGAGCTTCTTCGCCCGGTTCATGGCGACGTTGTGGCGAACGTGCTCCGCGGGGCTCGCCATTGCGACGGTGGGGCTCTGCGCCGCGCTCGTTCAGCACCCTGAGGTGGAAGACTTCCTCGCCCAGTGGGCCTTTGCAGCCGGGCTGGCGCTGGGCGTCGGACTGACGGCGGTGGCGGTCGTGGGCACCCTGCGGTTTCTGGTCGAGGGGGCACCGGGCAGCGCGAACGATCCGCTGAGGAAGCTCGCGCGCCGGCTCGCTCCTCATCGCCGGGCGATCGTGTGCCTGCTGGCGGTCGGCGCGGTTGGGTGCGCGACCCACCCGCTGCTGTTCTCCAGAACCGATGTCCGCGTGCTGGCGGCGAGCCTTCTCTTCGCCTTCCTTGCGATCCGCCTGCGCCACCTGACCTGGTTCGCCGGGCTGCGTGACGGCGACGCAGGCCGCGTCCGCTTCGTGGCGTCCAGGCAGATGCCCGACCTGATGGTGCTGGCGGTCGGCGCGATCCTGCTCTTCTGCGGGTTCTTTCTCCGCTCGATCTCGCCGCTGCTCAGCGCGCCGCTCGTCCTCGGCTGGTTCGCCTGGGCGCTCCCGCTTCGCTACGTGACCGTCGGGCGCGACGGCGTTCTCGTCGCCCAGTGGCGCGAGCGTTTCTATCCGTTGGACGGGAAGACGACCGCCAGCGCACACGCCGACGGGATGGTCGTGGTCACGGAGGGAGCAAAGCGCGACCTGTCGCTGCGGTTCGCAGCGACATCCCCTGCAGAAGGCTTGTTCCTGGCGGAGCGAATTCGTGAGCGGATGTCCCCGGGCATCGCCGCGACGGCGCCGCCGCCGGAGCTCGCAACGTCCCTCGCCAGCCTGGACGCCGCCGCCGGTTACCGCGGCGCCGAGATCCCGCGCGAGCTGCTCTGGCGCATCGTCGAGTCGCCGCAGGTGAATGCCCGGGTGCGCCTGCGCGCCGCCGAGCTGGTCGCGCAGGATGCCGTAGAAGGCGAACAGGCGCGCCTGCAGCACCTCGCCGACGATCTCGCCGAGCCGGCGACCGCCGCCGCGCTCGCTCGCCTCGCGCGTACGTAAGTCTCGCGGCATGCGACGAAATCGCGCGCGCAGAATTGCCCGCCGGCGAGCGGGCGTCGCACACTGTGGACATGGCCGGACAGGCGCGTGCTCCGTGGTTTCTTGGGGTCTTCGTCGGTCTGAGCGCCGCGTGCGGGGGCGGGAGCTCCGCGCCACCGCCGGCCGTCGCGCCGTTCCCCGCGACCGCCGCGACGGCACCGCCCGCGCCCAGCGCGCCGAGCGCTGGCGAGAAGGACGCCGCCGGCGAGCACGCCGATCACCCGAAGCACCCCGATCTGCTCGCCTACGCCAAGGCACACCTGCCGGCCGGCGGCGAAGCGACGATGGAGGACGGGCACCTCGTCCTCACCCACCACCT
Source organism: Labilithrix luteola (assembly GCA_026225435.1). GTDB lineage: Bacteria > Myxococcota_A > Polyangia > Polyangiales > Polyangiaceae > JAMFST01. The sequence goes on along the minus strand of JAMFST010000180.1, from coordinate 2,904 downwards.
GGGCAAGAACGACAGCGCCTCGAAGATCGCCGCCGCCTGGCTCGAGCTGACCGACATCTACGCGAAGGACGATCTCGCCAAGGCGATCGCCCACGCCAACCCGCAGCTGGCGTCGCACAAGTTCGCGGCCGGCGATCCGCTGAAAGTCGCCTCGCCCATCACCGAGGCTCCGGCCGCGGCGGACGACGAGCGCATCGGCTGGCCGGACGACAAGTCCATCCGCGGCATCTACATGCACGACGACGGCTACTTCGGCGGCGTCAACTGGGTGCCGACGCTCGAGCGGATGAAGGCGCGCGGCATGAACGCCGTCGTCCTCGACTTCAAGGACTACGACGGGCGCTTCACCTACGACAGCAAGCTCCCGCTGGCGCAGGAGACGCACGCGAGCATTCACCACATCCCCGACATGGCGCGCGCCATCCGCTTCGCGCACCGCTACGGCGTCCGCATTCTCGCGAAGATCGCCTGCTTCCACGATCCGTGGATGGCGCCGAAGAAGACCGAGCTGTCGATCATGGGCAACTGGGGTGGCCCGTTCCCCGGAGGCTGGCTCGACCCGGGAAACGATAAAGCACATTCGTACATCGCGGACATCGTCAAGGAGGTGCTGACCTATGGCGTCGACGAGGTGCAGCTCGACTACGTCCGCTACCCGGTGCACGCGGGGATGAACAAGGCGGACTTCAAGCTGGGCACGCGCACCCGCATCGAGGTGATCCGCGACTTCGTCCGCCAGGTGCACGCGCTGACCGCGACGAAGAAGGTGCCGCTGTCGCTCGACGTCTTCGGCGTCACCGCCATGGCCTACCGGCCGGACATCGAGGCGCTGGGGCAGGATCTCGCCGTGCTCGCGCCGGAGTGCGAGGCGCTCTCGCCAATGGTCTACCCGTCGCACTACGACAAGGGCTTCATGGGCTGGGACGAGCCGGGCAATCACCCGGAGATCATCGCCATCGGCGTGAAGGGGTCGCTCGCGCAGATCGAGGCGGGGAAGGTGGAGCACCCGGCGTTGATCCGCCCGTGGCTGCAGGCCTTCCACTGGCGCTCGCCGGAGTACGGTCCGAAGTACCTCGCCGAGGAGACGCGTCAAGCCGTCGCCGGCGGCGGTGTCGGCTGGCTGATGTGGAACCCGGGGCAGGCCTACGGTGACGCGTGGAAGGGACTGCCGCCCGTCACCCCCGACTGAGCGCCCGCCCTTCACCGTCGACGAAGCTCTCGTTCCACAGACAGAACAGATCGTACGCCGACCACAGCCCGCAACCGCCGAACGTGACCAGCTGCGCGAGCCCGCTCCCCTTGCGGCCGACGTAGAAGCGATGCGCGCCGAAGAAGCCGGCGAGGAGGCACCACACGAACGCGCTCTTCCAGCTGCGAACGCGGGCGTCGCTCACGCGTCGACCTCGTCGTCGTCGCCGGTCGGTCGATGTGTCTGCGGCGCATCTGGCGGTGCAGGCGCGTCGCCCGGACCGGTGGGGCCGCCGTGCCCTTCGCCGTAGCCATGCGAGCCTTCGTAGCCGCCGTCCGGCTCCTTCTCCGCCGACTCGTCCGCGCGCTTCTTGGTGGCCGCCATGAGCTCAGCGTACACCGCCGCCGCGGCGCGGGCGCGATCGAGACGGAGCGCTACACTGAACCGCATGCCCGGTTCTCCGTTTCGTGACGAGCTCGCTTCCGCGCACGAGAAGATCCAGCAGCTCGAGATGGTCAACGAGGCGCTCCGCGCGCGCCTGCAGCGCGGCCCGATCCGCGCGCCCCCTCGCGCGTCGTTCCTCGTCCCGCTGACGGCCGCGTGGGCCATCTTGATGACGGCCACCGTCGTGCGCATCAGCGGTCGCGAGGTGCCGGCACCCGTCACCGCCGCTCCGGTGATGCGCATCCCGCCGCAGCCGCAGGTTCGCGCGTACTGCCCCGATCCTCCGCGCGGCACCGGGGTGTTCAAGCAGCCCCAGCTCGGGATCTGAACCGCGGCGCGAGCGGCCGAGGTAGAGTCGCGCGCTCCGGTGAGAGCGCTCGCGATTTCTCTGCTCGTCGTCCTGGCGAGCACGTTGCTCCCGAGCCGCGCGCACGCCGAGCCGGCGCCGGTGCTGCGGCTGTCGAGCCCCGAAGGCGCGGTCGATCCGGCGTGCATCTCCCTCGAGCAGCTGGCCACCAGCGTCGCACGCACCCTCGGTCGACCGGCGCTGCAGACCGCGTCCAGCAGCGCCACAAGCGCCGCCGCGGACGGTCGGCTCGACGTGACGATCGCGCACCACCGCGCCGGCTGGTCGGCCAAGCTCGCCGTCCGTGACGCCGCCGGCACCTTCGTCGGCGCCCGGGAGATCACCCGCGCCTCGACCAGCTGCCACGCCCTCGACTCCGCGCTCGTCCTCGTGGCGGCGTTGCTCGTCGACACCTTGCGCGCCCGCGGGGCCGACGGCTCGAGCGCCACGCCCAGCAGGAGCCGCCCGCCGGACGAAACCCCCATCCGCGTCGACGCCGAGCCCGCAGCGGCGCTCGCCGAACCACCTCGCGGTCCGGGCACCTTCACCCTCGACGACGGCCTCGGCGCCACCTTCACCGGCGGCGCGATGCCCGTCCCGGCCTTCGGTGTCGCCGGATTCTCCCGCTTCGCGACCGGGCGCTGGTTGACCGGCGAGCTCGCCGCGAGCTGGCTTCCCCACGCGGTCCTGACGGCTCGCCCGGGCGGCACCTTCGACGGCGGCTGGGCGACCCTCGGCTACTGCCCGACCGTCGCCTCCTCCTCGTCCGGGCGCGCCTCGCTCGTCGGCTGCGCCCGCGGCGGGGTCGCCGTGACCCGCGCCACCGGCTCCGGCGTCGACGTGAGCGAGAGCTCCACGCTGATCTACGGCCTCCTCGGCGTGGCCGCCCGCGGCCGCATCGCCCTGATCGGCCCGCTCGGCGCCT
>JAMFST010000012.1 GCA_026225435.1 Labilithrix luteola | reverse complement strand
TCGAGCCGCGCGCCGATCGGCATGCTGTTCACGTCGAGCGGCGCCTGCCCCTCGAGGATGAGCACCTCGGCGCCATCGGGCGCGTCGTTGATGGCGAGCGAGCCGCGGCAGGCGCCTTCGCGGGTCGGGCGGATCCCGGCGCCTGCGTCGCCCGTCGTCTCGGCGGGCGTCGTTCCCGGCCCTGGCGTCGCCACCGGGTTGCCGTTGCTGTCGACGGTCACCGGCGTCTTCGGCGCGAAGAGCTGCGGCTTGTAGAACCAGACCGCGGCGCCGCCGGCCACGGTGATGATGAGCGCGATCGACAGGAGCAGGCGATCGGTGCGCGGACGCGGCGCCGCGTCCTGGAGCGAGCGCGAGATCTCCCGGGCCGGCACGGCGCCGCGGGTGCGCGGCTCACGGAGGTTCTGGGTGGCGGTCGCCACGCTGGCGATCTGCACCGGCTGCTCGCCCCCCTGGACCGGGGAGAGATTGGCCGTCTCGGCGAGCAACGCCTCGATGCCGCCATCGTCGGTGGCAGCGCGCGGTGGCGGAGGGGTGACCGCAGCGATCGCCGGCGGAGCAGGCGTGGCCGGAGCGTACGGCGGCGGCGGGCTCGACGGGATGAACTCCGCGGCCGGCGGTGAGGAGATGGGCGAGAACGGCGAGGCCAGCCCAGACGTCGCCGGCGGCGGCGTGGGGTCGAGGCCGATGAGCGCCTTGAGCTCGCGCGCCATCGCCTCGTCCTCGTGCGGACCGGAGACGCCGAAGGCGGCGAGCAGCTCGTCCACCCCGGCGCGCGCCGGCGGAGGAGGCTCGGGCGGCAACGGCGGCCGTACCGGCGCAGGGGCGGCGGCAGGTTGCGGGCGGGCAGGAGGAGCCGCGCGGACCGGGCCGGGAGACGACGCGACCGCAGCGGGCGGAGGCGAGGCGCTCTGGTCGAGCAGATCGCCGATCTCGTCGCGGGGGCGGGCAGGGGGCGGCGCGGCGACCGGCGCGGCAGCGCGCGGGCGAGCCGACACCGGCTGGGCGGCGATGGACCCGGCGCTGGCGGCGTTGCGACCGACCCCCTGCGTGACCCGCTTCACCTCGCGGGCGAGGCGCGCGAGCGCTCGTCGCCCGGCGGCGCGATTGACCGGGATGAGCGCGTTCTCCAGCTCCTCGACCAGCACCGCGAGCCCGGCGCCCGAAGGCCGGCTGGCCACCTGGCCGAGCGCCGGCGTCTTCGAGCCGCTGGCGTCGAGCAGCCGCGCGAGGATGCTGCGCACGCCGGCTTCCATGTCGCCGGGGCCCGCAGGCGCGTCACGCCGCGGGCGAACCAGCGCCACCGAGCCCTCGTCACCGATGTACACCGCGCGCGGGTCGATATCGAAGGCCGCGCCGTGCCCGGCGCTCGCCCCCTCGGCGATCTCCAGCGCCAGGTAGCCCGCCAGCTCCGCGGCCACCGGGACTCGCTTGGCATTCACGACCTGGAAAACTTCGTCCAGCGTCACCGATGTGTCGAGCGCGCTCACGATAGAGGCCTACAGCTCACCGGGCGCCGGTGTCGAGTTTGTGTGCTCACTCGTCGAGCGCGGCGCTGCTGCTGTCGGCTGCACCGGGGGCGCTGCTGCCCGACTCGTGGCTGGAAACGTCGCTCGCGCTGCTGGCAGGGGCGGGATGGCTCGAGTGGCTCGAGCGCGCCCCGTGACCGTGACCGACCTGACCCGCCGAGCTCGCCGCGGAGCCGTTGCTCATCGCCGGCGCGCTGGTCGGGTTCGGCGCCGGGCGCCCTTCGCGGGCCGCCTCGTAGCCGTCGAGCATCTTCTCGATCGACGCCAGGTTGTTCTCGATCGCCTCCTGGACGATCTGGTTCATGACGGGGTTCGCCCCCTTGAGCGCCTCGTAGTAGCGCTGCCGCTCGGTCGAGTGGACGATGGCCGGCGGATAACCGCTGCGCAACAGCAGCAGGTTCATGAACAGGCGCGCCACCTTGCCGCTGTCGTGGGCGAAGGGGAACACGCGCAAGAGATCGTAGTGCGCCCGGGCGGCGACGCGCATGGCGTTGCGCGTGCGGCGCGTCTCGGGGTCGTTCACCCAGTCGACGACCTGGCGAACCTTGTAGGCAATCTTGTCCGGCGCCGCGTACTCGTGGAAATACAGGCGGTGCTGGGGGATGTCCTTGCGGTACTTGACCGACTTGAGGTCCCCCTCTTCGGGGTGCAGGATCAGGTAGATCTTCTTCACCACGTCGAGCGTGATGGGCAGGCGCCGCTTGATGGCGTAGTCGCGGACGTAGTCGAGCGCCTCGCGGTGGCGGCGGATCTCCTCGCACACCGGCTGCAGGCTCGAGTCGGGCGCAACCTCGACCGGGGCGGTCGGGTCCAGCGCGGCGCGCAGCTCCTGGAAGGTGTAGACGACCCCCTCGATGGCGCTGTCGTGGTAAATCCACGACATATCGAGCGTTTCCCGGTACTTGGCCTGGAAATCGGCGTCCGCCCTCATCAGGCGGGCCTCCAGCGAGGCCGTGCGCTCCTCGATGGTCAGGACCTTGGGGGCCTCCACCGGCGGAGAAGGCGCGGGCCGCTTCTTCGCGGTCGGCTCGACCCGAATACGGCTGACGCTCTTTGATGCGGCTTTCGCGGGCGCGCGCTTGGAGGGCATGGTGGCGGTGGGGATGGCGGAATGAGCTGTTAGAGCTGTCGGAGCGGTCCCGAGCTCCAGCTCGAGCGTAAAGAAATCTCACGCCAGAGCCAAGCTCCGTGCGCTCTGCAAGGGTACTCAATTTCATATTCGAAAGGGCATCTCTTCCGCATTCGCGCGATGCGAAAAGTGGCCGAAACACGACAAGTCGCTGAAATGATGGCGATCGCGTCGAAATTCCCGGCGCATGACGGTACTCTGTTCAGTGCTGCCCTTGACGACTGAACGCCCGTATCGTACCAACCGAGACATGTTGATGCGTCTCGCCGTCCGCAATCTGGTGCTCATCGAGCGGCTCGTCCTCGAGCTGTCGCCCGGGTTCAATGTCCTCACCGGGGAGACGGGGGCAGGCAAGTCGATGCTCATCGATGCGCTCGCGCTGGTGCTCGGTGGGCGAGCGCGGCCGGACATGGTTCGCACCGGAACGAAGGAGGCCGAGGTCGAGGCGCTCTTCGAGATCTCCCCCGGCTCGCGGACGGCGGCCCGGCTGGAGGCGGCGGGCGTGCCTTGCGAGCGCGAGCTGGTGGTGCGGCGCATCGTCCAGGCGGAGGGGCGCAGCCGCGCGTTCGTCAACGACCGGCTGGTCACCGCCGGGCAGCTCGCCGCGCTGATGCCGGACCTGTGCGACATCGCCTCGCAGCACGAGAGCGTGACCTTGACCGATCCGTCGACGCACCTCGAGTACCTCGACGCGTTCGGCAAGCTCGGCAACGCGCGGGACGCTCTCGCCGCCAAGGTCGAGGAGGTGGCAGCCGTGGCGCGCGCGCTCGAGCAGGCGAAGACCGCGGAGCGCGGGCGGGCGGAGCGGGAGGACTTCCTGCGCTTCCAGCTCGGGGAGATCGACGAGCTGGGGCCGACCGCGGGCGAGGAGGTGGCGCTGGAGCAGGAGCGCGCGCGCCTCCGTCACGCGGAGAAGCTCGGCTCGGTGACCCGCCGCGCGACCGAGCGTCTCTACGACGCGGAGGGGGCCATCTGCGACGAGCTGGCGCGCATGGCGGCCGATCTCGAAGGCGCGGCCGTCATCGACCCGACCTTGGCGGAGTTCGCCCGGGGGATCGACGCCGCGCGGACGGAGCTGGCGGATCGTGCGCGCGGTCTGGCGCGCTACGCGGAGGCGGTGGAGTCGAACCCGGCGCGCCTGGGTGAGGTCGAGGAGCGCTCGTTCCGCCTGCAGAAGCTCCTGCGCAAGCACGGCCCGACGACGACGGAGCTGATCGAGCACCGGGACGCGCTCGCCGCCGAGCTGGAGACGCTCGCCGCCGCGGAGGAGCGGATCGGCGAGCTGCAGGCCACGCGCGACACCACGCTGGCGATC
>JAMFST010000011.1 GCA_026225435.1 Labilithrix luteola | reverse complement strand
GGTCCGCCGCCATCTCCGCGTCGATCCAGTAGTCGCGGGCGAAGCTCCCCTGCAGGTTCTCGCTCCGGTCCTCGATCCACTTCACCGGCTTGCCGAGGATGAGGCTCGCCACCGCGCAGCACACGTAGCCCGGGTAGATGGGCACCTTGCCGCCGAAGCCACCGCCGATGTCCGGCGCGATGACCTGGATCATGTGCTCGGGCAGCCCGCTCACCATCGCGAAGATGGTGCGGTGGGCGTGCGGCGCCTGCGAGGTCATGTAGATCTGCATGTGGCCGCGGATCTTGTCGTAGTTGGCCACCATGCCGCAGGTCTCGATCGACGAGACGTGGATGCGCGGGATGTACAACCGCTCCTTGACGATGGTGTGCGCGGTCGAGAAGACCTCGTCGGTCGCGTCCTTGTTGCCGGCCTCCCAGTGCCAGATGTGGTTGGTCTTCTTCTCCTTGTCGTCGCGGACGATGACCTTGTCCTCGAGCGCCTTGTACGGATCGATGACCGGCTCGAGCGGCTCGTAGTCGACGTACACCTTGTCGATCGCGTCGGCGGCGATGTACCGCTCGGTGGCCACCACGACGCAGACCTCCTGCGCGTAGTGCACCACCTTCTCGATCGGCAGCACCATCTGCGTGTCCGACATCAGCGTCGGCATCCAGTGCAGGTTGCCCGCCTTCTTCAGGTCCTCGCCGGTGATGACGGCGAGCACGCCGGGCATCGCGAGGGCAAGGCTGGCGTCGATCTTGAGGATCTTCGCGTGCGCGTAGGGGCTGCGGACGATGTCCATGTAGACCATGCCGGGCAGCTTCACGTCGTCGACGTAGCGCCCGTGCCCCTGGATGAAGCGCGGATCCTCCTTGCGCTTCATGCGGTGGCCCATGCCGCAGATCTTCGGCGGGGTGGTGATGCGCACGTGGTCGGTCGTCTCGACCGTCGCCGAGGCGCCGGGCGGCGTGGGCGAGTGCGGCTCGATGCGATCGGGGAGGTGGCGAGCGCTCTGCGGCGTATTGGGGATCGTCGGGGTGGTCGACATCTCAGACCTCCGCCCCTTCCTCGATCTTCTCGGCGGCGTACTGGATCGCCTCGACGATCTTGTTGTAGCCGGTGCAGCGACAGAGGTTCCCCGAGATCCCGTGGCGGATCTGGTCCTCGGTGGGCTTGCGATTCTTCCGCAGGAGCCCCTGCGCGGTCATGATCATCCCTGGCGTGCAGTAGCCGCATTGCAGGCCGTGCTTCTCCCAGAAGCCTTCCTGCAGCGGATGGAGGACGCCGCCCTTGGCGAGCCCTTCGATCGTCCTCACCTCGCGGCCGTCGGCCTGGACGGCGAAGACGGTGCAGCTCTTCACCGGCTCGCCGTCGAGGCTGAGGGTGCAAGCGCCGCAGCTCGTCGTGTCGCAGCCGATGTGCGTCCCGGTCAGCGAGAGCGTCTCGCGGATGAAGTGGACCAGGAGCAGGCGCGCCTCGACCTCGCGGGTGTACTTCTCGCCGTTGACCGTGACCGTGATCGTGTGAGTGCTCATCAGTTGCCTCCAAGGTTCGACGTGGCGCGGTCGACTGCGCGGCGGACGGTGCGCTTGACGAGCACCCGGACGAGATCGCGTTTGAAGTCCACGTGCCCGCGCAGGTCGGCGGACGGATCGCACTCGGCCGCGGCGGCCTTGCCTGCCGCCTCGAGCGCCTCGTCCGTCGGTCTCTTCCCCAGCAGCTGCTTCTCCGCTTCGAGGGCGCGGCTCGGGATCGCGCTCACGTTGGTGAGCCCGACGCGCACGCTGGCGATGACCCCGCCGGTGACGGTGAGCTGCACCGCGACCGCAGCGACGGCGTAATCGCCCACCTTGCGCTCGATCTTCGCGTAGGCGCCGCCGCTGAACGCCTTCGGTTTCGGGATGCGCACCTCGACGAGGATCTCGTCGTGCGCGAGGGCGCTCTCGAAGAGGCCGACGAAGAACTTGTCGATGGGGATGGTGCGCATGCCCTTGGGACCGCGCGCGACGATCTCGGCGTCGTAGGCGAGCATCACCGCCGGGTGGTCGTTCGCCGGATCGGCGTGGGCCAGGTTTCCGCCGACCGTCGCGCGGTTGCGCACGATGGGATCGGCGATGACCTTGGCCGCGTCGGCGAGCAACGGGTACGCCGTCTGCACGAGGTCCGAGTCCTCCAGCTGCACCTCGCGAGCGAGCGCGCCGATGACCAGGTGGTCGCCGCGCTCCTCGAGGTACGACAGCCCCTCGAGCCGGGTGATGTCGACCAGCGTCTCGGGGACGGCGAGGCGAAAGCGCATCGCGGGGATGAGGCTCTGCCCGCCGGCGAGGATCTTCGCGCCGCCGATGGTCTGCAGGAGAGACAGCGCCTCGTCGAGGGTGCGAGGCGAGTGGTAATCGAAGGCTCCGGTGATCATGACGCGCTCTCCTTGAGGTTCAGTGATGCGTGAGGAACCAGACGACCGCGGCGCCGACCGCGATGCCGAGGCTGAAGACGGCCGGCCGGGGGAACAGGCTGTCGGTGACCTCCTTGGCGACGGCGGCAGCGAGAGCCTTCTGGTCGATCGACTTGACGACGGGCGGCATGGCCACCACCGGCTTC
>JAMFST010000179.1 GCA_026225435.1 Labilithrix luteola | reverse complement strand
GATCTCCTTCATCTTGAGGTCCGGTCCACCGACGACGTTGATGAGAACGCCCGTCGCGCCGTCGACCGAGATGTCGTCGAGCAGCGGCGAGGCCACGGCCATCTCCGCGGCCAGGCGCGCGCGGTTCTGCCCCTTGGCAATGCCGGTCCCCATGAGGGCGCGTCCCATCTTGCTCATGACCGTCTTCACGTCGGCGAAGTCGACGTTGACGATGCCGTTCTGGGTGATGAGATCCGAGATGCCCTTGACCGCTTGATAAAGCACCTCGTCGGCCTTGCGGCAGGCGTCGATGAAGGTGAGCTCGTCGTCGCCGAGGAGCAGGAGCTTCTGGTTCGGGATGGTGATGAGCGTGTCGACCGTCTCCGAGAGCGCGGCCAGACCGTAGTCGGCGCGGCGCGAGCGCTGGCGCCCCTCGAAGAGGAACGGCTTGGTGACCACGCCGACGGTGAGGGCGCCTTCCTCGCGAGCGAGCTGCGCGATGACCGGAGCCGCGCCGGTGCCGGTGCCGCCGCCCATGCCGGCGGTGACGAAGACCATGTCCGCGCCGCTGATCAGCTCCTTGATGCGCTGCACGTCCTCGAGCGCCGCCTTGCGACCACGCTCCGGATCGGCGCCGGCGCCGAGCCCCTTGGTAACGCTGTTACCGATGTTCAGCTTGGTGGGAGCGGAGTTGGCGTTGAGCGCCTGCGCGTCGGTGTTGACGACGATGAACTCGACCCCTTCCAGGCCGAAGTTGATCATCGTGTTGACCGCGTTGCCACCCGAGCCGCCGCAGCCGACGACCTTGATGCGCGCCTGGTATTCCTGCTGCTCGTCCGCGAACTCGATGGAAAACGTCATGACTCTTGGCCTCTCCCGGGAACGTAAAAATCGTCAGACCGCCGGCCTGGTAGCCGGCTTGTGGACGCGAATCCCGGGCGCCTCTTCCCGTGCTTCGCGTTTGTAGAAACTTTTATTTGTCGGTGCTGCTCGCTGTGAATCTGGTGCTCAGAAGGCCTGCTTGATCCAGCCCCAGAGACCGTTCTTGTTCCGCAGGCCGCTGACCGGCGGCTCGCTGATCGACGCCGACACCTTCTGGCGGATCATCGAGTGGCTGGGCGCCTGGGCCCGGGCGCGCGCGTCGGCCATGGCCTGCGCGCCGTACTTCACCAGGCCGACGCCGGTGGCGAACTGGGGGCCGTGGACCGCCTGGACGATGCCGCGGACGCCGGTGGGGAAGCCGATGCGGACCGGCATGCCCAGGATCTCCTCGGCGAACTCCGGCATGCCCTCGAGGAGCACGGCGCCGCCGGTGAGGATGACGCCGGCCGAGAGCTGCTCGAGCAGGCCAGTGTCCTCGATGCGGCGGCGGATGACGGCGAACATCTCCTCGGCGCGCGGCTCGATGATGTCCGAGAGGACGCGGCGAGCGGCTCTGCGCGGGTTGTGACCGCCGACGCCGGGGACCTCGATCTCCTCGTCCTCGCCGACCATGCGCCCGAGGGCGCAGCCGAACAGGCGCTTGAGACGGTCGGCCTCGGCCATCGGCGTGCGCAGGCCCGCGGCGATGTCGTTGGTGATGTTCATGCCGCCGACGGGGATGACGCTGGTGTGCGCGATGCCGCCGTCGACGTAGAGGATCAGGTCGGTGGTACCGCCGCCGATGTCGACGACCGCGCAGCCGATCTCCGTCTCGGCCTCGGAGAGGACCGCCTCGGCGCTGGCCAGCGGCTCGAGGACCACGTCGGCGACGGTGAGGCCGCAGCGCTCGGCGCAGCGGATGACGTTCTGCACGCAGCTGGTGGCGGCGGTAACGAGGTTCACGCGGGCGCCGAGGCGCACGCCGCTCATCCCGATGGGGTCGCGGATGCCGTCCTGCGCGTCGACGATGTACTCGCGCGGCAAGACGTGGAGGATCTGGCGGTCGGCGTCGACCGGGATGGCGCGGGCGCCTTCGAGCACGCGCTCCACGTCGGCGCGGGTGACCTCGCCGCCGGCGATGGCAGCGACGCCGTCCGACGACTGCGAGTGGATGTGGCTGCCGGCGACGCCCGCGTAGACGGTCCGGATCTCGACGCCGGCCATGTTCTGCGCCGCGTCGACCGCGTCCTTGATCGCCCGGACGGTCCAGTCGATGTTGGACACGATCCCCTTGCGGAGGCCGCGGCACGGGACCGAGTGGGCGCCCATGATGGAGATTCCGTCGGCGTCGACCTCTCCGACCACGGCGCAGACCTTGGTCGTGCCGATGTCGAGACCGACGACGATTTCACCGGAGGAGGTCGGGTTCGTCACCCCTTTGCCCTTCGCACGCTGGGATCCGCGGGGCCAAATAAGTGAAACAAAATGGGTGGGATATTGGCGCCGTTTTGCCTCCCGGACCCCCGATTTCCGTAAGTACTTAGCGAAGAGGCCCGCTCAGAGCGGCTGCGGGGTAGTCGTCGGGCCGACCAGCGAGGGCACGCCGGCGTCGAAGTCGAGCCGGTCGACGCGCAGCGAGCGCGCGCCGCCGCCCGCGTAGGTGGTCAGCGGGGCGGTCCACGCGTGGTAGGCGAGCCAGCGGTCGCCTCGCGGATCGGTGAAGAGCTCGCCGCCCCCCGGTCCGAGCGCGCTGCCGGCGCTGGAGATGAACGGTCCGCTGACCGAGACGTTCTGGCAAGGGCCGCTGACAGACAGGCAGCTCGCGTAGCCCATGGCGTACGACGCGCTCTCGTAGTTGTTGGCCGAGTAGAGGAGGTAATAGGTCCCGCCCACCAGGGTCATCGCCGGCCCTTCGATGATGGGGCTCTGCCAGGCTTCGTCCATCGTCAGGAGCGCGGTGTGCGCGCCGGTGAGGGTCAGGCCGTCGTCGCTGAGCGGAGCCGTCCACAGGCGCGGCGGGTTGCCGCAGGCGTTCTCGTCGCTCTTCCAGACCAGGTGCGCCGAGCCATCGCTGTCGACGAACGGACTGGCGTCGATGGATCCGCAGAGCGCCTCCGCGCCCGAGACCTGGCAGACGAGAGGCGCCTCGGACGCATCGACGTACGGCCCGGCGGCGGTGCTGGCGACGGCGACCGAGATGCACTGGCGGCCGGACGCGGTGTCGCGCGCCGTGTAATACATGACGAAGGACGCGGCCCCGCGCGGCAAGATCGACGGCGCCCAGGTGAGGCCGGAGTTTGCCTGCGCCCAGGCGGGCAAGGTCGGGAGCGCGTCGCCGAGGACGGTCCAGTGGGCCAGATCGGTCGACGTGGCCGACTGGATGTTGCTCGTGCCGGCGTTGGTGGCGAAGGCGAAGTACGTGTCTCCCGATCGAAGAATGAACGGGTCGGGGAAATCCTGGTCGAGCACCGGATTGAGGTACGTCGCCGGTGCCGCCGCCTCCGCGCTCGCATCCGGCGCGAGCGAGGTGCCCGCGTCGCTGGCCCCGTCGGTGCCCGGTCCGGTGGTGGCGTCGGTGTCAGCGCCTGCGTCGCGCTCCACCGACGCGTCTCCTGGAGGGGCCGTCGTCCCCGCCTCGGAAGGATCCGCCGGATCGCTCGACGAGCACGCGACGAGGAGCTCGAGCGAGGCGAGGACCAGCAGAGGTCGGGTGGAGAGTCGCATCAATGGAGACCGAGGGTCACGTTGTCGTAGCGCAAGGTCCACCCCGAGGTGGGGCCGGTTCCGTAGACGGCGCCGACGAGGAGCGTGGGGCGCTGGTCGAAGCCGGCCGGTGGGCTGAGCGTCTCGCTCGTCCCCTGCACGATGCCGTTCACCAGGATGGAGAACGTGGGCGTGGTCGTGCCGCCGTCGGTCTGCGGCAAGGTGATGTCCACCTCGACGTGCGACCAGGTCTGCAGCGGGATGGTGAAGTTCTGGTGCGGGATGTCGCTCGGCGTGCCCAGGAACGACTCCTCGAGGCGCGGCGCGCCGCTGTTCCAGGCGAGGCGGACTGAGTACTTGGCGTTCGCGTTTCCGAGGAAGTCGAGCCCGGCGAAGAGGAGGCCGGCGGCGGTGTCGTTCAGGTCCTCCGGATCGATGTCGAAGGCGAGCACCACGCTCGACGTCGGCATGTCGAAGGCGCGCGAGAGCTTCGAGCCGAAGACGGCGCTGCTGCTCTGCGTGGGCACGTAAAGGAGCAGATCGTTGGGGCCCGAGCTGGCGGACGACGAGGTCTGCGAGAGGAAGGCGCCGTCGCTGGCGGTGAACCCGGCGGGGAGCGGCGTCTCGTCGAAGTCGGCGCAGAAGGTGTAGCCGAGCCCGAGGTGCTCCGAGCACCAGTCCATGACGCCGGCGTCGAGGAAGGTCGGAGGGGCGTCATCGGGCGAGCTGGGGCCAGCGTCGCCCGCGCCGCCGTCCGTGTTCGTGCCGGTGCCACCGTCGGCCGGCGAGGTCGCCGCGTCGTTGCCGCCGCTCGTCGCATCCGATCCGCCGTGTACCGAGGCGTCGGACGCGTCGGAATCGCCCGCGGACATCGCGGCGTCGGTGCCGCCTTCGTCGGTGACGCCGGACCCCAGCGAATCGAGGTCGCCGGTGGTGCAATGGAGAACGCCGCCCGCGAGGAGCGGCACGACGATCAAGCGGTAACGAGCAAGTGAGCGCACTGCGATCATGAGGAGTCGTCTCCGGAAGTGAAGTTGCAGGCGAGGAGCTAGAACGAACCGTTCCACTGCAAGACGCCGCCGCCCGGTCGCGGCGCCATCCCCACCTGGGGCACGCTCGCGGCGGGTGGCTCACCGCTCTCGCTGCGCGTCGGCCGCAGCAGGTACCAGACGGCCGCGGAGACGAGGCCCGCGGCGCCGATGCCGACCGCCACGTCGGCGCCGATGTACTCGCCGCGCACCGTGTCGATCGACGACGAGGAGCAGCTCGGCGAGCAGGTGCTGCGCAGCGAGCTCTCCTTGCTCTTGCCGACGCCGCCGAGGATGCCGAAGGTGGCGAGCCCCGCGACACCGACCCCGCCGAGCACCCAGACGCCGATCGGGATCGGGCGCGACGTGGTGGTCTCCTCCCCGCTCGTGGTGCCGTCGGCGTCGTGCGCGCCGTCGCCGTGAGGAGAGGCAAAGACGACCGGGACCACGCGGTCCTTCTCGTGCTCGTGGATCACCAAGGTGAGCGCGATCGGCGGCGCGCCGTCGGTCTCGAAGCGGAAGGCGTGCTCGCCCGGCTCGACCTCCAGCGAGGTGCCATCGAGCTTGGTCGCGACCATCTCGCCGTCCTCGACGACGCGGACGCTGGCGACGTCGGCGCCGTCCTTCGAGGCGCGGATGGCGACCGAGGGGAGCGCACCCTGGACCTCGTCGAGCCAGGTGACGCAGTCGCTGCGCACGAGCACCGGGCAGACGTTGCGCGAGCAGCTCCTGAGCTCCTCGCGCGCCTTGCGCAGGTGGTGCTCCTTGCGCAAGGTCTGGGAGCGCTCGTACGAGGCGACGCAGGCGGTCTTGTCGTCGGCCGCCGCGACCGACGCCGTCGCCAGTGACAGCGAGGCGATCGTCACCGTGACCGTGATGCGGAGGAGAGAGGGAGGAACGGTGGTCATAGACACTCCGGGCGGATCTTTTTGACCCCTTGGTCGTCGATGAAATAGGGAGAGGCGCAGCTCGCCTCGCGGCGGGCAGGCTCCGGCTGCGAGGCGGCTGGCACCGGGCGCGCCGGCGCGGGGGTCGAATGCCCGCGCGGCGACACGTACACGGGCGGACGGGCGACGGGTGGTGCGGACGCGGACGGACTCGCGGACGACACCGGCGGTGGGGCGGTCACCACGGGCGTCGTGCTGGAGGTGGCCGCGCTGGCCGGCGGTGAAGTCGACGTGGACGGGGGCGCCACGGCGATCGGGGCCGCCTCCACCGGCGGCGGGAGCGCCGCACGCCGCGACAGCACGAAGACGACCGCACCGACCGCCGCGAGCGCGAGCAGCCCGAGGGCGAGGAGCGCGCGCGACCGCGGCCGCGGGGCGGAGAGCTCCGCGGGCACCGAGGGCGGCAGCCCGGGCGGCGGCGCCGACAGCACGATGGAGACCGAGCCTTCCAGCTCGCCGACGCTCGATGCCCCCTCGAGGGTGCGCAGGCGCGAGAACGAATCGCTCCCCGTCGAGGTCCCGAGCTGCGGCACCCCTTGCGCGCGCAGGCGCGAGCTCGACACGAAGCGCTGCGGCTCGAGGGGGACGCCGGCGGCGACCCGGATCTGCTCGTCGAGCGTCTCGCGGAAGCGGGCCCGCCTTTCGCCGAAGCGCTCTTCCATGAACTTCGCCATGGCCCGGCTGGTGACGCCGCCCGACTCGTTCGCCAGGTAGTCCTCGAGCGCCTCCTCCATCTCCGCCGCCGTCTGGAACCGCTCGTCGGCCGAGATGGCCAGCGCCTTGTTGCAGATGGCGTCGAGCCTCGAAGGGACGGTCGGATCGACCGAGCGGGGCGTCGGGATGGGAGAGCGCTTGGCCAGCTCCTTCATGACCGCCCCCTCGTTCATCCCCTGCCAGAGACGCCGCCGGGTGAGCAGCTGCCAGAGCATGACGCCCACCGAGAAGAGATCCGCGCGCCGGTCGTTCTCCTCGCCGATGAAGCGGCCCGGCGAGGTGTAGCGGAG
>JAMFST010001502.1 GCA_026225435.1 Labilithrix luteola | reverse complement strand
GGGCAGGCGCTTGGCCACCTCGCCGCGCAGCAGCTTGCTCGCCTGCTTGGGGAAGCGCCGGCAGAACTGGTAGAGCGCCAGGCCGACGAGCACGTTCTTGGTGCGCACCGCGCGGTGGGCGGTCTTCGCCGGGAGCACCTTGCGCAGCCGGTCGGCGATCGGGTCCTTCGCCGGGAGCGAGGCGATGTAGCTCGGCGAGCGCTGGAGCATGGTGACGTGCGCGGCGTCCTTGGCCAGCGCGGGGACGAGCGTGACGGCGGTGGCTCCGCTGCCGATCACGACGATGCGCTTGTCCTTGTAGTCGAGGTCCTCGGGCCACCACTGCGGGTGGACGATGCGCCCGGCGAAGCGCTCGGTACCGGCGAACTTGGGGGTGTGGGCAGCGTCGTACCGGTAGTAGCCGCTGCACAAATAAAGGAACTTACAACGGTACACCTGGCGGGTGGTGATCTCGCCGGTGCGGACGTCGGCCTCCACGGTCCAGCGCGCCTCGCTGGTCGACCAGGTGGCGCCGACGATCTTGTGGCCAAAGCGGATGTGCCGGTCGATGCCGAAGGTGCTGGCGGTGTCGCGGATGTACTCGCGAATGGAACCACCGTCGGCGATCGACTCGGCCTGCTTCCACGGGTGGAAGGGGTAGCCGAGGGTGAACATGTCCGAGTCGGAGCGCACGCCCGGGTAGCGGAAGAGATCCCAGGTGCCGCCGATGGCGTCGCGCGCCTCGAGGATGGCGTAGGTCTTCCCGGGGCACTCGGTCTGCAAGCGGTAGCCGGCGCCGATTCCGGACAGCCCGGCACCGACGACGAGGACATCGAAGTCGTGGATCGCGGTGCTCACGAGCGCACCTCGCTACCGCCGGCGGGCGCGCCGGCCTGACGAGAGGGGCGTGACTGGTGCATCAGCGTGCGGAAGGCGTGGGCCACCTCCAGGGTCGCGGCGCGGCAGCTGCGACTGAGCCCGACCAGGTTGATGAAGCCGTGCACGAGACCTCCGAAGCGGCGCAAGGTGACGGCGTTGCCCGCGGCGGCCATCGCCTCGGCGTACGCTTCCCCCTCGTCGCGCAGCGGATCGAAGCCGGCGGTGACCACCAGCGCCGGGGCGAGGCCGCGCAGATCGGTCGCCTGAAGCGGGTTCACCTTGGCATCGCGATCGTCGGAGAGGCGCTTGGCTTCGGGGACGTACTGCTCGTAGAACCAGTCGATCGACTCGCGCGTCAGGAAGAAGCCCTCGGCGAAAAGGTCGACGGATTTCCAGGCGGTGCGCCGGTCGGTCGCCGGGTAGACGAGGAGCTGCGCGAAGGGGGCCGGTCCGCCGTCGACCGCGGCCATCTGCGCGACGACGGCGGCGAGGTTGCCGCCGGCGCTGTCTCCGCCGATGGCGACGCGCGCGGGATCGGCGCCCAGCTCCGCGGCGTGGGCCTGGGCCCAGAGGAGCGCGGCGCGGGCGTCGTCGACGGCGGCGGGGAAGGGGGACTCGGGGGCGAGGCGGTACTCCACGGAGAGCACGTGGACGTCGGCGTGGCGGCAGAGGAGGCGACAGGGGGCGTCGTGCGAGTCGACGTCCCCGAAGACGAAGCCGCCGCCGTGGAGAAAGACGAGCAACGGGGCCGGCGTGCGCGCCTCCACCTGCGGCTCGCCACGCGCGCTGCGGCGGGCGCGCTTGGTGTACAGGCGCGCGCGCATCGCGCCTGCCGGACCGGGGATCTCGAGCGCGCGGCTGCTGACGCCGCGACGGCGCGGCCCTCCGCCGATGCGCGCCCCCACCTCCTGCTGCTTGCGCAGCTCCCCCGGCGACGCGGGGCGCTGGCGACCGGCGCGCTCGGTGATGGTGCGGAGCAGGAGCAGATCGGGCTCGAGCACCTCTCCGTCGCGCTCGATGCGGCCGCCGGCGAGCAGCGCTTGCACCGGCGGCGGCAGGAGACAGACGGCGCGAAGCACGCCGTTCAGCAGGCGTTCGACGGGGCGGAGAGCAGGCGCGCGATCGCTTCGGAGGCTCATGGCGAGCCGGATGCTACCCGAGCCTTCAGCCGGGCGTGGGAACGACCGTGGCGTGGACGCCGTCCCAGAGCTTGCGGCGTGCGGCGAGGGCAGCGCGGCCGGCCGAGGCAGCGCGCGCCCAGGCGGCGGCCGCTTGATCGCGAGTGGCGCCGGCCGGCTCGCAGAGCTCGGCGAGGAGGCGGCGGGAGAGCGGACCATGCTCCCCCTCGTCGACCTCGATGTGCCGGGAGAGGTACAGCGGGAGCGAGCGGGTCGTGGTGACGCGCGCCACCTCCGGCAACAGGCGGCGGAACATCTCCGGCACCAGGTCCTCACGCCCGAAGAGGAAGCCGGCGGCGAGCGCCTCGTCGTGGGGATCGGCGATGAGCGCGAAGGTGCTGCGGACGAAGGCGGCGGCGTGCGGCGGGGCGCCGGACACCTCGAGGGCCGCCGACACGTTCGCTCCCGCGTCGATCGCCGCGAGGAGCCGCCGGGCGGGCGCGGTGTCGGCGCCGATCTCGCGCATCGCGTCGAGGTACAGCTCGAAGTGGCTCATCGATGCGCGCGTGCCCGGTGCGATCTCGAGCTCGTCGCTCTCCTCGGCGAGCACCAGCGTGTTCACCAGGCGGGCGGCCACGCGCGAGCGCGGCGGGGTCCAGGGGACGGTCACCGTCGTCAGCCGCTGCTGGAGCGCCGTGAGGAGGCTCATGAAGTCCCAGACTGCGAACACGTGGCTCTCCATGAAGAGGCGCAGGCGCTCCGGGCTGTCCACCGCGGCGTACATCGGGTGCCGGAGCAGCGCGGCGCTCTCGTCCGCGAGACTCGCGGCGAGCGACGGGTAGCTCCCGGCGGGGGCGAGAATGGAACGCGGTTGCGCGGACATGCCGGGCTTCCTAGGAGCGCCGCTGCCCGCTGTCGAGCCCCACGGCGCTGACCATGAGCCTCGTTGGCTGCGACTGACGCTCAGGTGACCGGCTTGATGTGGTTGAACAGGTAGCGGAGCTCGGTCTTGTGACGGGCGAGCTTCGCGTCCTCGGCGATGGAGATGACCATCAAGTCCTTCGCGTCGTTCGGGGTGTCGAGGATGAAGATGGCCCAGTCGATGTCCTTGCCCTGGAGCCGGCCGTCCCCTTCGACGATGGCGCCGGGCATGCCGTTGACGGTGACCTTCTCCTCCTTGACGTCCTTGATGTTGCTGATCTTGCCGCTGAGCGAATCGGTCGCCGCCTTGGTCGCCCCCTTGATGGCGCCGGCGTCCACCACGACGAAGGCCGCGGCGACGTCCTCGGCCTGATCCATGAGGACCAGCGAGCTCCCCTTGGTCTGCGACTTCCAGCCCTGCGGCACCTCGACGCTCACGCGCGCGGCCGTGTCGGTGAGGGTCTCGGCGAGGGCCGGCGCGGCGGAGAGGGCGAAGAGGAGGAAAGCGGCGGTGGACGGCAGGACGGTGCTTCGCATGGTGATTCCTTGAGTCGGTAGGGGAGAAGGAGGCGGGGCAACACGCCTTGCGACAAATTGTCGCGGAGAGCTTACGGCATCGGGCGCGCACGGGGAGCGACGATCTTCGTCGGTGCCAGGTAGCGGCGCAGGTAGGCGGCGGTGCGGCTCGCGCCTTCGCGCGTCATCTCCTCCGGTGTGCCGGCGACGAGGAGTCGGCCGCCTTCGTCGCCGCCGCCGGGGCCGAGGTCGATCACCCAGTCGCTCGCGGCGATGACGTGCAGATCGTGCTCGACGACGATCACCGTCGCGCCGGAGTCGACCAGCGCCTGCAGCTGGGTCATGAGCCGCTCGACGTCGGCGGGGTGCAGGCCGGTGGTCGGCTCGTCGAGGACGTAGAGCGTGCCGGCGCGGTGCTGTCGCTGCAGCTCGGTCGCGAGCTTGATCCGCTGCGCTTCTCCGCCCGACAGCTCGGTTGCCGGCTGCCCGAGGCGCAGGTACCCGAGGCCGACCTCGCGCAGGACGCCGAGCGGATGCTGCACCGACGGATCGCTGGCGAAGAAGGACCAGGCGGTGTCGACGGTCATGGCGAGGACGTCGGCGATGGTCTTGTCGGTGCCGTCGCGGGTGAGCGTCACCTCGAGGGTCTTGGCGTTGTAGCGTGCCCCCTTGCAGGTGGGGCAGGGGGCGTACACGCTGGGCAGGAAGAGCAGCTCCACCATCACCGAGCCCTCGCCTTCGCAGTTCTCGCAGCGCCCCTTGGCGACGTTGAAGGAGAAGCGCCCTGCGTCGTAGCGGCGCGCGCGCGCCATCTTGGTAGCGGCGAACAGCTTGCGGACCGGATCGAAGAGGCCGGTGTACGTGGCGAGGTTGGAGCGCGGGGTGCGGCCGATGGGCTTCTGGTCGACCTGGACGAGGCGCTTCACGCCGGAGAGGCCGGCGGCGACGGTGCCATTGCCGTCGGCGCTCCCGGTCGTACCGGAGTCGTCGCCGCCGTCGGCCGCGCCGTCGAGATTGCCGTCACCGGGCTCGTCGTCGGTGCGCGGACCGGCGCCGGTGCCGGTGCCGAGCGCGTCGGCGAGGAGCGCGACGAGGACCTGGCTCACCAGTGTCGACTTGCCCGAACCGGACACGCCGGTGACGCTGGTGAGGCGACCGAGCGGGAACGACGCCGCGAAGTCGACGAGGTTGTTCCGCGTGATGCCGCTCACGGTGAGCCAGCCGTCGGGCGGAGGAGCGGGACGGGGCTTGCGGGCGGAGGTGCCGCCGTCGGCGAAGAGGTACCGCGCCGTCAGCGAGCGCGGAGCTGCGCGAAGTCCGTCGGGGACACCGCTGTACAGGATCTCGCCGCCCAGCTCCCCGGCCGCCGGGCCGACATCGACGATCCAGTCGGCGGCGCGCATCACCTCGATCTCGTGCTCGACGACGAAGAGCGAGTTGCCCGCGGCCTTGAGCCCCGCGAGGGCGCGCAGGAGCGCCTCGGTGTCGGCGGGGTGCAGACCCGCGGTGGGCTCGTCGAGCACGTAGACGACGCCGAAGAGGTTCGAGCGGACCTGCGTGGCGAGGCGTAGGCGCTGCAGCTCGCCGGGGGAGAGCGTCGGGGTGGAGCGTTCGAGCGCGAGGTAGCCGAGACCGAGATCGAGCAGCACGGCGAGGCGGCTGATCATGCCGCTGGCGATGCGGCGCGTGACCTCCACCTTCTCGGGGTGCGACACGGCGAGCGCTGCGAGCGGGCGGGCCGTGCCGTCGGCGTAGGGGCCGAGCGTGCGCGCGAGCTCCTTGAGGGGCAGCCGCGACAGGTCGACGATGTCGTGGCCGGCGAAGCGGACCGACAGCGGCTCCTTGCGCAGCCGCTTGCCTTGGCAGGAGGGGCACGGCTTGCGGAGCATGTACCCGAGCGCGCGTCGCTTCATCAGCGCGCTCTGCGAGGTGGCGAAGGTGTGGAGGACGTGCCGCTGCGCGCTGGTGAAGGTGCCCATGTAGCTCGGCTCCTCCTTGCGCTTGCGCGCGCGGCGCACCTCCTCGCGGGTGAAGCCGGCGTACACCGGGACGACCGGTTGCTCGTCCGTGAAGAGGATCCACTGGCGCTCCTTCTTCGGCAGATCGCGCCAGGGGATGTCGACGTCGTGGCCCAGCGTCGTGAGGATGTCGCGCAGGTTCTGCCCTTGCCAGGCGGTGGGCCACGCGGCCACGGCGCGCTCGCGGATGGTGAGCGAGTCGTCGGGGACCATCGAGCGCTCGGTGACCGAGTAGACGACGCCGTGCCCCTGGCACGCGGGGCAGGCGCCTTCCGGCGTGTTGGGGGAGAACGCCTCGGCGTGGAGGAGCGGCTGCTGCCGCGGATACTCGCCGGCGCGTGAGTAGAGCATGCGCAGGAGGTTCGAGAGCGTGGTGACGCTGCCGACCGAGGAGCGCGTGCTGGCGGTGCCGCGTTGTTGCTGCAGCGCCACGGCCGGCGGCAGGCCTTCGATGTCGTCGACATCGGGGGTGGCCATCTGCTCGAAGAGTCGCCGCGCGTAGGGGGAGACCGATTCGAGGTAGCGGCGCTGCGCTTCGGCGTAGAGCGTGCCGAAGGCGAGCGACGACTTCCCCGATCCCGACACGCCGGTGAAGACGACCAGCGCCTGGCGCGGGATGTCGACGTCGAGGTTCTTCAGATTGTGCTCGCGCGCACCGCGAACGCGGACGAAGTCGGAGAACGTCATCGGGCGGACGATGGTGGTGCCGCCGAACGGCGGCGAACACAAGTCAGGTGATCGGCAGAGGCGCCGATGAGGGGCGGCTCGACGGTGGCTCAGGTGGCTCGAGCTGCGGCCGCGGGCGCTGCGGGCGTCGCGTGAAGCGAGCGTTGCTCACTGGGCGATCCGGGGCGCGCGAGCCGTCGGCGAGGTACCCCGGATAGGTCAGCGTGGCGACGTCGGTGAGCCACGGTCGCTGCTTGCGGAGGATCTCGAGAATGCGGCGCATCGCGCGGTCGACGATGCTGCGGCGGTTGGCGTGCGGCGCGACGAGCGTGCGGACGAAGCGCTCGGTGAGACCCTCGAGAAACAGCTCGTTGACGGCGATGGCGAGCAGCTGGCGGGCATGGTCGGTGAGCGTGATCCAGCGCTGGCGTCGGTCCTCGGGGTGGAACCAGCGCTGGACGAGGCCGCGCTTGTCCAGCGCCTTGAGCATGCGCGTCACCACGGGTGCGCAGACGTCGAGCGTGTTGCGCAGCTCGAGCTGCGCGATTCCGTCGGGATGCCGCGCGATGGCGACGAGCATGTCGAGTCGTGCGGGAGTGATCCCGTACTCCTCGGCCCAGTCGCGGGAGAAACGCATCGAGCTCCAGTAAGCCCGCTTGAACGAGAAGAAGATGGGATGCACGGAGAGCGCCTTCAGCATCCGCCGTGCCAAGCTCGCGCGGCCAAAGCATC
>JAMFST010001501.1 GCA_026225435.1 Labilithrix luteola | reverse complement strand
GGGGTCCCCCTGGCCGCGCTCGACCCGGGCGTGCACCTCGGCGACGGCGGCGCCGCTGGCCGCGCGGGCGCGATCGACCTCGGCGCCGACGCGAGCGAGCAGCGAGGTGCCGGCCGCGGCCGCGTCTCGTCCCGCGCTCGCGTCGCGCTCCGGGGCGACGTCGCGATCCGGTGTGACCCCGACGGCGACCCGCTCGGCGCGTGCGCCGTGCTCCTTCGGTGCGCTGCTGGCCGGCGCCACGGTGTCGGCCAGGGTCCACCAGGCGGCCACGTCGGCCGCTTCGCGCGCGTCGCCTTCGCGGCGGGCGAGCTCCTCGGGGCTGACGGCCGCCGAGCCATCGGCCGCCGGACGCGCGGCCTCCACGCCGATCTCCTGGGTGGTCACCGCCACCGCGCTGCCGATGCGCGCCGCGAGGTCGACGTCGCTCGGCCGGCCGCCCACGTCGTTGGCCGAGACGGTCACGGTCACGGCGACGCACCCGCCGCCGGGATGCGCCGTCGCGCTCACCAGGGCGAGAGTCGCGGGGCGATCGAGCGCTCCCAGACGCGCCGCCAGCGCGCCCCCTTCGGCGCCGAGAGACGAGGCCAGCGCCACCGCCTCCGCGCTCGTCGCCGTGGGGACGGCCACGTCGATCCGCGCGAGGATGTCCGGCGCACCCGCCGTCCTGACGTACAATTGATCGCCGGGAACCACCGCCCGGTCCACCGTCACCGCGGCGCGCTCGGCCGGCCAGGCCGCCTCGCGCGTGATCAGATCGTCGGCGGCCTTCACGTCGCCGTCGCTCCCCACGATGGCCAGGCTCACGCGGCCGAGCGCGTAGGCGTCGGTTCGCCAGCTCTCCAGCGTGGCGCGGTCGATGGCGGCGCCTGCGGTGGCAGCGGCCGCCGAACGAGGGAGCGCCGTGCCGCGGCAGGTGGCGGAGATCTCGGCGGCCGCATCCGGCGCGCCGCTCGTCCCCGCCAGCTTGCGCGCGACCGTCTCCGCCTCGGCGGCGGTCACCGGAGCCGCCAGCGCCTCGCGCACCGCGGTGAAGAAGCGCGTCACCTCGGCGACTCCGTGGGCTCTTCCGCGGATGCGAACCCCCTCGCTCGCCGGCACGATCGACTCGTTGGGGAGCCGGCTCGCCAGCAGCGTCGCCAGGCTCCACGCGACCGTGGTGGAGCGCTCGGGCGCGATCCCGTCGGTGGCGATCGCCGCGGCCACGCCGGTCGCCGGATCCCCCGCGCGCGCCACCAGCGCGAGCGGCGGTTTCCCCGGGTGGGTCACGGAGCGGAGGTGGTTGGCCGACCGCTCCGGAGAGGCGGCCGGCTGCCCGCAGGCTGCCGTCGTCGCCGCCGCGGCCAGCGACATCGCGCCGAGGGCGGCTCGAGCGAGCGCGGACCACGCCGGGGAGACCGGCGATCCGGAATCGAGGCGAGCCGGCACTCCCGATCCGTCCCGCGGTCTTACTGCGTCTTCAGGTCGTCGAGCGTGCGCGGCGCGACTTGGAAGCTGAAGAACCAGGTCACGATGCCGGTGACCGAGGTGAACGTCTGGGTCGAGCTGTACGCGCTCGGATCGATGGCGACGTTCTCGTTCGCGATCGTCGGGCCGTCCTGCTGGACGTCGGTGAACGGCGCGGTGACGCGCCCGCTGGAGTTGGTGAACCCCGCGGTGAGGGTGACGTTCTGGATGGTCACCAGCATGTCGAGGTACCGCCGGCCATGCTCGTAGTCGGCGAGATCGCTCGGCTGGATGATCACCGGGACCGGCGGGTTGTACTCGTAGCGGAAGGTGGCGTTCGGCGCGTCGAACTCCGGCAGCGAAGCGCCACCGGTGAAGTTGGCGGTGCCGAGGTGGGTGAGCTCCTCGAAGTCGCCCACGAGGTCGAGCACGTCACCCGGCGCAGGCGCGAGCGAGGCCGGGAAGTAGTCCGGGTTGTACAGCTCGCCGCCCGAATAGGGGGCCTGCGAGGCGACGTCCTGCACGTAGACGGTACCGATGCTCTTGCCGTTGGCCGTCTCGTCGTAGGTGTCGATCCACGAGACCGACGCGCCGGTCACGGTGACCGAGGGCATCGCGCCTCCGTCGGTGTCCGGGTGGGTCTTGGCGTTCGGGTTCATCACGTCGCGGATGCGCAGGCCGTTGCCGAGCGCCGAAGGCGTCCCCTCGGGGGCCGGGCTGTCGCCGGTCTGCGAGCCACACGCGGGCACCAGCGCGGCCAGAGCGAGGCCGAGAAAGGTGGCGGGAACGAGGCCAAGGCCGAGGAATAGGGAGGTGCGCTTCACGACGGGGTGGGCTCTACCACAGCTTTTGCGAGAGTCACGATGCCGATGGTGTGACGTCTCGTACCTCACGCGCGGCCTCCGCCCCCTTGGCTCGGACCCAGGCGGCGATGCGCCGCATGGGGACCTGGGTGGGGCAGCGGGCTTCGAGCTCGGCGAGGCGGGTGTCGGAGGTGGCCGCGAACGAGGCGAGGGCCGCGTCGTGATCCGGCATGCTGCGCGAGCTCGCCAGCATCAGGTCCATGGTCCCGCGGTAGGCGCCGCGCGAGGCGGCGATGCGCACGCCTTCGCCCACGTCGCACAGCCCGCAGGCGATGCAGCCGCCGAAG
Organism: Labilithrix luteola; assembly: GCA_026225435.1. Lineage (GTDB taxonomy): Bacteria > Myxococcota_A > Polyangia > Polyangiales > Polyangiaceae > JAMFST01. Next base: position 1,369 of record JAMFST010001501.1, on the reverse strand, counting down.
GTGGGCATGGCCGCGCGCTCGGCCGGGGAGACCGGCGCGAGGCGATCGGGCGCGTAGCTGCGCTGGAAGTCGGCGAGGCCGCGACGCATCCCGAAGAGGCCCGCGAAGAGCGAGCGGACCAGCGCCCACGCGAGGATGAAGAGCGCGTGTGCCTTTTCCACGATGGCGGGGACGGATACCACGACCGGCGGGCCGACACGCAAGCCTGGCTCTCCAGCTCATCTTCCGGTTCAATGGGGCCGCTTGTCCCGCTCGCTGGCTCCCCTGCTCGTCGCGCTCCTCGCGACCGCGCCGCTGGCGCTTGCCTGCGGAGAGGCCCCGTCGGGGTCGGCGGGTGACGGACAGCCGCACGCGACGACGACGACGGATCCCGACGCGCTGATCGTCTGCCCGTCGGGCGAGACGCTCGAAGGGGCCGACGTGTCCTCCTATGACGGAGCGGTCGACTGGGCGGCGCTGAAGGCCTCGGGGCGCTCGTTCGCCTTCGCGCGCGTGGCCGACGGCTCGACGTTCCTCGACGCGACCTTCCCCGACAACTGGCAGGCGATGAAGATCAACGGCTTCGTCCGCGGCCCGTACCAGTACTTCCGCGCGGCCGAGAGCGGGTTCGCCCAGGCGAGCGTGCTCCTCGCCGCCATCGAAGCGGCCGGCTCGCTCGAACCGGGCGATCTGCCGCCGGTGCTGGACCTCGAGACCACCGACGGGGAGACCGACGCGGTGGTCATCGCCGGGGCGCAGGAGTGGCTGGCTGCGGTGCGCGCGGCGACCGGTCGCGAGCCGATCCTCTACACGGCGTCCGGCTTCTGGAACTACGAGAGCGGCTACTCGTCGCTCGCCTGGCTGGGGAGCTTGTGGATCGCCAACTGGGACGTGAGCTGCCCGGCGCTCGCCACCGGGTACACCGGTTGGCAGTTCTGGCAGTACGACGACAAGGGGACCGCCCCCGGGCTCGGCTCGGACGACGCGGACCTCGATCGCTTCAATGGCTCGCTCGCCGATCTGCGGGCGTTGGCGGCCATGAGCACGGTGCGGACGGGCGCGATTGCCGGAGTCGGAGAGGCGTGGGGCGCGCAGTAGCCGCGCGGTTTGGCGTCGTCCTCGCCGCGGCGATGGCGAGCGCGTGCGCCGGGAGCGAGCCGGCCCGCAGCGCGGACGTCACCCGCACGTCGAGCGCCCGCGTGACCCGGCCGGCGCTGGTGTGGACCGACCGCACCGAGATCCGCGACGTTCCCGGCGTGCAGAACGGCCTCGCGACCTGGTACGGCGGCAAGCTCGCCGGCCGCCGCACCGCCAGCGGGGAGAAGTTCGATCCGCAGGCGATGACCGCCGCGCACCTCACGTTGCCGCTGGGCACCTGGGTCGAGGTCCG
>JAMFST010001500.1 GCA_026225435.1 Labilithrix luteola | reverse complement strand
GCTCGACCACGACGCCTTCGCCTGGTTCACCGAGCACGGGGGCATGACCCGCGAGAACGGCAAGCGCTTCCAGGAGATGGTCCTCAGCCGCGGCCACACCGAGCCGCTCGACGCGATGTACAAGAAATTCCGCGGCCACGACCCCAGCGTCGAACCGCTCCTCGAGTTCCGCGGATTGAAGGGCGGAGCGGCGGCGAAAGCGAAGTGAGGACACGCGTGCTATCCCGTTGGACATGAACTCCGTGCGGGGCCGCGTGCGTGGCGGCCAGGTCGAGCTCGATTCCGCTCTGCCTGAAGGCACCGAAGTCGTCGTGCAGCTGGCTGACTCGCAGGCCCCGTTCGACCTCGACGACGCCCAGCTCGACGAGCTGGAGGCGAGGATGGTCGAGGCCGATCGCGGCGACGTCGAACCCGCAGCTGCCGTTCTCGAAAGACTTCGCCGCGGGCGATGAACCGTCCGCTTGCGATCATTTTTCAGCTAAGGGCGACGCGCGATATCGAGCGAGCTGACGAATGGTGGCGCACGAATCGGCCGTCGTCGCCCGACCTCTTCGTGACGGAGCTCACCCGAGTGCTCGACGCCGTCGCCCTGATGCCCACGCTCGGCACGCCGGCCGCGAGCCCCCGAGCGCGAGGCCTCAATTGAGCGGTTATTCGTAGATGGACGACAGGATCCTTCGGAGCCTGACATCTATCGCTGTTGCCTTGGCGCAGAAGGCATCCCAGTCCGCAGGACTCTCGAGACGCCCGGAGACGTGCCATCGGGGGACAGGCCACCAGAACCAACTGAGCGAGGCCGGACCGGACAAGGCCCTGAGCGGAAGGAACGGATGGCGCAATCTGGTGCGCCCGCCTTGGATGACGGACGCCTCGCCAATCAGCCGCAGCGGCAGCGTCACAGGCGGCCACAACCCAGCTCTCACGAGCGGGTCGCCGGCATCGGGGTGCACCAAGAGCAGGGTGGTTGCTGGCGGGCAAAGCTCGCCGACCAACGCCGCTGCCTCCTCACGAAGCTCGCGAGTGAATCGCCACTGGGGAACGCGACTCGCGGGACGCATGCGGCTCTCCACGGTTCACATTGCTTCCACGCTGCACCGTGCGCCCGCTCACTTCACCTGTGGGAAGATCTGGTCGATCCAGCGGTGGCCGTCGTCGCTCACCGTGAAGGTGAAGGCGACGTGGGCGCCGACCTCGTAGCCCTGGAGCTGCGCGGGGCGGCGCGGCTCGAAGGTCATCGTCATCGCGCCCATGTAGCCGGGGATCGCCTCGTGGGCGATGCTCACGTAGGAGCGGTTGGGGCCGAAGCCGACGATGTCCCCGTGCGTCTGGTACGCCTGCGCGGCGAGAGCGTCGACGGCGACCGAGACGATCGCCGCGACCCCCGCCGCCAGCGCGACGACGAGCACCGCGCGCGCCAGGCCGACGCGCGCGCGCACCCTCGTGGTCAGTTCGTGTGCACGCAACGGAGCCCCTGCTTGCCGTACTTGTCCGTGAGACCGTACGCGCCGGGATAAGCCGTCTTCTCCGAGTAGTTGTGCACTTCCCAGGAGCCGTTGCCGGCCCAGGTGACGGTCGGCGCGGCGGTGTTCTTCGTCGGGAACGGCGAGAGCGTGCGCCCCGTGCCGGTGATGTCCGAGGTCATCTCGAGCAGACCGCCGATGATGTCGGCCGCGCCGGTGGACGAGCGACCGAGGGTGCGCCCGGGGGCAGCGATGAAGGTCATGAAGTCGACCGAGTCGCTGACGGGCGACGGGTACTGATAATTGTACTGGTAGTCGGCCAGCTCGATGGTGTGCGTGGAATCCGGGATGACCGGGCAGCCGCTCCCCTGGATGGTCGAGTCGTTAGCGTAGGGCCAGCGGCAGCCGTAGTAAGTGCTGCTGGTGCCGGCCGCCGGGATCAGCTTGGAGAACGCCGTCCCCCGCCCGTCCTTGTCGGCGGTGTCGGACGACCAGGGCATGGTGCCGGGGCCCCAGGCTGCGGCCCACTCGTCCACGGTCTCCAGGCGTCCGCCGCCGTCCCAGACGCAGAAGGCCTGCGCCATCAGGTAGTCGACGCACTGCAGGGGGCGCTCGTCGTAGTCCGACTGGTCGTACTGCGCGGTCGTCCCGTCGTCGTCGGGAATGCCGAGATAGTACATGTGCGTACCGGGCGAGCTGTAGCTGCAGCCCTGGACGACGGGCTGCGAGTTCGCCTTGAAGATGGTGTCGCCGAGCTGCTTCTGCACCGAGGTGTACACCGGCGAGTAGGTCGAGCCGGCGGTGCAGCTGTAGCCGGTCGTGCTCCAGCCGCCGTTGTCGCAGTCGGGGGTCTCGTCGGCGTCGCCTTCGAGGCTCGTCGGCAGGTAGGTATCCCAGGCCGGGTCGAGCAGCGTCTGCCCGGCCACGTTGCTGGAGCTCGGGTTCGGCACGGTGGGGACCTGGCCGGCCGTGCGCGCGCTCTGCACGAAGTCGCGCACGTCGTAGTTCACCGCCTCGAGGAAGGCGCGGAAGCGGCCGGCGGTGACGCGGTACTTGTCGAAGGCGATGGTCTGGGTCTTCGACGGCGAGCCCTCGGTGACGGTGACCGGGACGGTGGTGCAGCAGCTCTCCCAGGCCTGCGTGCCGGTGCTCCCGGCGCCGCCGCTGCCGCACGTATCGGCGCCGTAGTGGCCGCCGCTCGGCGAGGTGCCGACGCAGCTGCGACGGATGGCGCAGTGCTTGGTGTAGTCGCAGCCGTCGCTGGCGCAGTCGGTGTCGGTGACGCAGGTGGCCGCCGCCGCGCAAGCGTGGGTGCTGCTGCTCCCGCTGCCGCCGCAGTCGATGTCGGTCTCGGCGCCGTTCTTGATGCCGTCGGCGTAGCTCGCCGCCTGGCAGGTCACGTTGCAGACGTCGCTCTGGCAGTCGCTGCCGGCCGTGCAGGCCTTGCTGGTCGCGCAGGACGGGCAGGAGGCGCCGCCGCAGTCGATGTCGGTCTCGGTGCCGTCCTTCTTGCCGTCGTTGCAGCCAGCACCGTCGGCGCAGACACCGGCGGAGCAGACGTCGCTCGTGCAGTCGGTGCGAACGGCGCACGTCTGGCCGGTCGGGCAGGTCGGGTTGCCGGCGCCGCCGCAGTCGACGCCGGTCTCGTTGCCGTTCCTCACCGAGTCGCCGGGGGACGGGGTGCGGCAGACGCCGCTCTTGCACACGTCGCTGGAGCAATCGCTGTTGGCCGAGCAACCTTTGAGCGTGTCGCAGGCCGGGCAGGTGCCGCCGCCGCAGTCCACGTCGGTCTCGTCGCCGTTCTTGGCGCCGTCGTTACAGGTGGCGGCGGCGCAGGTGCCGTTGCTCGTGCAGATCTGCGAGGCGCAGTCCGCGCCGCTCTTGCACTCGGCGGACACGCCGCCTTCACCGTTGAGGGTGCTGCCGTTGCCGCTGTCCGCCTTGCCGGCCGCCGCGTCGGTCTTGCCGGTGTCGTCGCCGAGCTGCGCGCCGCCCGCGTCCGTGCCCGTGAAACCATCCTGCGCGGTCGAAGACACGCAGGCGGCAAACCCCAAGGCGGCGAAGGAAACGGCGCACAGCTGGGCGAGCAGTGCAGGGCGAAGCTTGGGCGTCATGGTCGGCAGGGATCTCCGCGGTCGAAGGTGTGACTATCGCTCGGCTCGAGCGCAGTCACGTGCGCCAAGAAATGCTTTACGCGCGACACCTACATCAGCAATAGCTGCGCCATGAACAAGGGGCTGGTGGCGGCGGGGGCGGTCGTCGTCTTGGCGGCGGGTGGGTACTTCTTTATTCAGACGCAGAAGGAAGATTCCTCTGCGGTTGGACAGCGAAGCGCGCCTCCTCCCGCGCTCGAGGCGGCCACGACACCGGCGCACGGGGTGACCCGCTACGCCATTTCGGAGCAGGGAAACGCGGGATTTCTCATCGATGCGCCCCTCGAGAAGATCAAGGGGCACGCCGACCATCTACGCGGCGCGATCGACCTCGACGCGGATTCGCTCGCGGCGAGCAGCGGGGAGATCGACGTGGATCTTCAGACCCTGGTCACGGAGACCTTCGGTGATCCAGCCAAGGACACCGCGCAGACCGGGCACGCGCACAACTGGATGGAGATCGGGGCCGACTCCCCCAACCGCGAGGCGGATCGCTGGGCGCGCTTCACGTTCGCCAAGGCGAGCGTCGCCGGGGCCACCGCGAGCCGGCTCACCGACGTGCCGCTGGCCGACGGCGTGCGCAAGCTCCAGCTCACCGTGACCGGGAACCTCTGGCTGCACGGCGTGACGTCGCCGAAGACGGTGGTGCTCTCGGTGGTGGCCAGGCCGGGAGCGACGGCGGACGCGCCGGCGGCGTCGCTGCACGTGGAGACCGTCGAGCCGATGAGCGTCTCGCTCAAGGAGCACGACGTGAAGCCGCGCGACGTCGCGGGGAAATTCCTCGCCGGCTCGCTCGAGAAGGTCGGCGACAAGATCACCGACACCGCCAAGGTCAGCGTCGCTCTCGACGCGACGCCGTCGACTTCATTGCTGGACGCGAGCGCAAAGTAACTTGTGGAGCAGCAGCTTCTCGCGTGACCATTCGTCGAACACGCAGAAGGAGATTCGATCATGACTGGGAACCTGATGTTGCGCGTCGCGGTGAAGGCTGTTGCCGCAGGCGCGATCGCTTGCGCCGCCGCGTCCACCCTCGGCGGCTGCTACGCCACCGTGCAGCCGGACTACGTCGAGGCGCCCGCGCCGCCGAACATCGAGACGTATCCCTCGGTGGTCTACGAAGGGCACCCGACGTACTTCTACAACAACCGCTGGTATTACCGCGGCAACGGCGGCGCCTGGGTGAACTACCGCTCGGAGCCGGCCGAGCTGCAGCGCCGTCGCCCGGAGGTGATGAACCGCCGCCCGGCCGAGGGTCGCGGGGAAGTCCGCGGCGACGTCCGGGTCGAAGAGCACCGCTGAGAGAGGTCTGAAGCGAGCGAGCGCCAGGCGAGGTACAGTGGACGGATGCGAAGGTTGCGCTCCGTCCTCACCGCCTGCGCGCTCGCGAGCCTCGTCACCGCCTGCAGCAACGACGACGGCCTTGGCCAGAGTGACGGTCCATACTCCCAGGGCGACGGGGAGGGGACGGTCACCGTCGAGTGGACCCTCGGCGGCTCGAGCGATCCCTCCGAGTGCGCGGCGCAAGGCGCCAGCCAGATCGCGATCGAGGTGTACGATCAGAGCGGCGCGCAGGTCGGCGACGACTACCAGCAGCCCTGCACCGACGGGAGCTTCGTCATCTCGTTGAGCCCGGGGCGTTTCTCGGCGACGGCCCACCTGCTGGACGCGACCGGTCAGGCGCGAACCACGGTGGTCGACATCGACCCTTTCGACATCGTCGACGACTCGAATTACACCGTTCCGGTCGACTTCCCCATCAGCTCGTTCCTGTGACGGCTTGCCATTCCGAGCGGTTCCGACCTATATTGCGCGGCCCGTTTCGAAGAGGAGAAGCACCATGGCCCGAGTCACCGTCGAAGATTGCCTCGAACGCGAAGAAAACCGCTTTGCGCTCGTGATTTTGGCCGCTCACCGCACGCGTCAGCTCATGAAGGGCAGCCCATCGCTGGTCCCCTCGAAGAACAAGGCTGCCGTCACCGCGCTGCGCGAGATCGCCGCGGGCAAGGTGCACTTCGACCGCCCCAGCCACGACGCCGTGGTCGAGTGGATCGACGGTCAGCACCGCGCCGGCCTCACCTGAATCTGATCTGCTGAGCTCGCTGTAACCGCTCTCCGTCACGCCGTGGCTCGCAAGGTGGATCGCGAGCTCGCGGCGGGGACGAGCGCTCACTACCAGGACCCCGCCTACTACACGGCGACCTACGCCGATCGCTGGAACGATGTACACATGTACGTCGGGCTGGCGCAGCGCGCGGGCGGTACCATGCTGGAGTACGGCGTGGGGAACGGGCGCATCGCCCTCCCGGTGGCGCGTCACGGGATCAAGGTGGTCGGGGTGGACCTGGCCGCGCCGATGCTGGCCGATCTGCGCCGGCGGCTCGCGGCCGAGGCGCCCACCGTGCGCGCCCGCGTCTCGCTGAAGCGCGGGGACATGCGTGCCCTGCAGCTGGGCAAGCGCTTCCCGCTGGTGATCTGTCCGTTCAACACCGCGCTGCATCTGTATACGCGCGACGACGTGGAGCGCTTCTTCGCCCGGGTGCACGAGCACCTGACGCCGGGTGGGCTCTTCGTCTCCGACCTGTCGATCCCGCTGGCCGAGAACCTGGCGCGCACGCCGAGCAAGCCGTTCGGGACGCCGCCTTTCCGTCACGCGGGGACCGGCGAGGTGGTGAAGTACCGCGAGCGCTTCGACTACGATCCGGTGCGCCAGGTGCTCTTCGTCTCGATGGAGTTCGAGCCGAAGGGGGCGCCCGAGCGCGAGTGGCACATGCCGCTGACGCACCGGCAGTTCTACCCGCAGGAGAGGCGCTGCTGCACTACAACGGCTTCGAGGTCGAGGCGGTGTACGGCGACTTCGAAGGCGGGCCGCTCCAGCGCGACAGCGACACCATGGTGTGGCACGCGCGGGCGGCGAAACGGATCACGTCCAGGAGCCGGGCGCGATGAGCTCCGTCGCCGATCGCCTCCGCGAGGTGCGCGCGCGGATCGAGCAAGCGGCGCAGGCAGCCGGGCGGCCCCCTTCGACGGTGCGGCTGGTGGCGGTGTCGAAGTATCACCCGGTCGAGGCGATCCGCGAGGCATACGCCGCTGGGCAGCGAATCTTCGGTGAGAGCTACGCGCAGGAGCTGGCGAAGAAGGCGGAGGAGCTGGCCGATCTCGCGGATCTCGAGTGGCACTTCATCGGGCACCTGCAGTCGAACAAGGCGAAGCTGGTCGCGGCGCACGCGCGGGTGGTGCACTCGCTCGATGGCATGGGGACGGCGAAGGAGCTCGCGCGACGATCGACGAGCCGGCTCGAGGTGATGATCGAGGTGAACGTGTCGGGCGAGTCGACCAAGCACGGGGTTCCGCCGCAGGAGCTCGACGAGCTGCTCACCGGCGTGGAGGCGCTCCCGGAGCTGCGTGTCACCGGCCTGATGACCATGCCGCCGGCGGACGATCCGGCGACGGCAGCGAGCACCTTCGGAGCGCTGGCGAGCCTGCGCAACCTGCACGGCGGCGTCGCGCGGCTCCCCGAGCTGTCGATGGGGATGAGCGACGATCTCGAGCTGGCCGTGGCCGCGGGATCGACCTACGTGCGCATCGGCACGGCGATCTTCGGCGAGCGACCGAAGCGCGATTAGGCTAGCAGGCGGGCGAATCCGCTAGCTCTTCTTCCGTAGCCACGACCACCACGAGGATCGCGTTTTCCCTGCGCGAGCCGGTGGCGGGCTCGTCGTCGCGGCGCGCTCGGTGCGGGTGGCGGCGACGCGGGCGGCGAGGAGAGCGGTGGCCACGTCCGCCGGAACGAGCGACAGAGCTCGGTCGACCGCGGCCTGGGCTTCGGTCT
>JAMFST010001499.1 GCA_026225435.1 Labilithrix luteola | reverse complement strand
GGTCGAGCGCGATGGGCGGGACCGGCGTGGCGGCGGGCGCAGCCTCGGCGGTCGGCAGGTGGGCCAGCAGCGCTCCGGCCAGCGCGAGCAGCGTGACGCTGGCCACCGCGCGCGCACGATCATACAAGGCGCCGTGGCCCGCACGATCGATCCCGCCGAGGTTGCCTCGTCCTACCGCGCCGAGCTGCGCGCCGAGCTCGCCAAGCTCCCCGAGCCGCTGGTCCTGCGCGGCTTCCTCGCCACCGACAGCGGCCCCTCGGCCACCTACGCCGAGTACACCCGCCGCGCCTGCGAGGACGTCGGCGTCCGCTTCGACCTCCGTCACGTCGCCCGCCTCGACGCCGAGCACGCCCTCATCGAGGCCAACGAGGATCCCGGTGTCCACGGCATCTTCGTCTACTACCCCATCTTCGGCACCCAGCAGGACACCTACCTCCGCGACCGCGTCCTCCCCGAAAAAGACGTCGAGGGCCTCCACTCCTTCTGGGCCAGCTGCCTCTACGCCAACCGCCGCTACGTCGACGAGGCGCACACCAAGAAGGCCATCCTCCCGTGCACCCCGCTGGCCATCGTCAAGCTGCTGGAGGCCGCAGGCATCTCCCGCTCGTCCCGCTCGCTCGAAGACCGCCCCCTGGCCGGCCTGCGCGCATGCGTCTTCAACCGCAGCGAGGTCGTCGGCCGCCCCCTGGCCGCCATGCTCGCCAACGACGGCGCCGACGTCACATCCTTCGACATCGACGGCGCCCAGCGCTTCACCGCCAGCAGCGTCGAGGAGACGCAGATCGACCGCGCCACCGCCCTGGCCACCGCCGACATCGTGATCACCGGCGTTCCCAGCCGCACCTTCCCGCTGGTGAGCGCTCGCGAGATCAAGGCCGGCGCCGTCTGCCTGAACTTCTCGACCCTCAAGAACTTCGAGAGCGACGTCGTGGACAAGGCCTCGGTCTGGATCCCCCGCGTGGGCCCGATGACCGTTACGATGGCCCTGCGCAACACGCTGCGTCTGTACAAGAGCCGGCGCGGCTGAAGCTTGGTCACGACGAAGTCAAGCAACAGGCCGGCGATGGAACGTTTCGCGCGGCGGGTCATGTCGCTTCCATCGCTTCCTTGCGAGGATCCTCCAACGGCGTCCAGCTCCGCAACCGCGGACACGTCGTCGCTCGCGCGGCGCACCAGGGCCACACGAGCTGGTGCCGCAGTGCCGAGGGATGCGGCCCGCCGTCCGCCAGCCCCAGCGTGACGGGGGCCTGCCGCGCGCGCGGCAAGTGGCGCGTGCCGAACACGATGTCCCAGACGATGAACGTCGAGCCGTAGTTCGCGTTGGCCTCGTGAAGGGCGGCCGAGTGGTGCCACTGGTGCAGCGTGGGGGTCGAGAGGATCCAGTTCAGAGGCCCGAGCTCCAACCGCACGTTGGCGTGCTGGAGCACCGACACTGTGCCGCGGAACACGACGACGTAGAGCGCCGCGTCCAGCCCGAGCCCGAGGAGCGCCGGAGCCGCCGCATCGAGCGCGAGGTTCCAGATCAGGTTCACGGGATGCAGGCGCGTGGCGTTGAGAACGTTCATCCGATGGGGACTGTGGTGCTCAGCGTGAAACCTCCAAAACCACGGCCGTTCGTGCGCCGCGCGGTGAAGCCAGTACTTGCCCAGATCTGCCGCGAGAAGGGCGAGCAAGGCGGTGGCCCACGTGGGAAGAGCGGACAGGGCGTTCCGCTCGCTCGCCGCCCGGGCCAGAGCGAGGGACACCCCGGTGGTGAGACCGAGCCCCAAGAGCTTGCCCGCCGGTTGCAGTAGGCCGGTCAGGGCAAGGTACGCGAGGTCTTGACGGGCCGCGTCCGCGCCCGGCCGCCACGAAGGTCGGTGAGGGAACCTCTGCTCGAGCAGTGCCGCGGCCACCAAGACCCCGAGGAAGAGGGCCGACGACGTGAGGCCCGCCGATACACCGAGAAGGCGGAGCTGATGGGCGGCCAACAGAGCGCACACGATGAGGCCCGGGTAAGTGAGCCTCGCCGCGACCCAGCCGAGGGTGACTCGGGCGCTCACGGGGCACCGCCTGGCTCGAAGCGAAGTGCCACCGATCTCAACGGCGACCGCTGTCGCCCGGGCTCGCGAGCCTGGATGGTCGGTACGGCCTCGAGGTCATCCAGGCCCGTCTCGAGGCCGGCACCGCTACCGAGGTCCCGCGTTCCGCTCGGCCGGGCGACGGTCCCACAATGATCCTGCACAGCTCCGCGAATCTCGTCACGCGTCATCGTCTTGCCTCCCGTCCTGAAGACGCGAGGCGCGCGAAAAGGACGCAGCGTGGACTTCGGGGACGATCGCCGGAGCGGGACTCACCTGTCGCCGGGGCAGCGACGCGTGTACCCGATGACGTTGCCGTGCACGTCGAGCTCCAGATCGCAGCACGTCCGAAGGACCTGCTCGAGCATCCTCCGACCACGCTGCACGCGCGATTTGGCGCCTGAGATCGACAGACCTTTGCGCTCGGCGAAATCGCGCTGGCTCATTCCTTGGACGTCGACCATCTGG
>JAMFST010001498.1 GCA_026225435.1 Labilithrix luteola | reverse complement strand
TTCTGGATCGATCAGACCGAGGTGACCGTCGGCGACTACCGCGCCTGCGTCACCGCCAGGAGCTGCGCCCGCCCGGCCCGTTCGAGCGCCGCCTGCACCTACGACCGCGGCGACCCGAGCTTGCCGGTCTCCTGCGTCCACTGGGCCGACGCGGACGCCTTCTGCCGCTACGCCGGCAAGCGCCTCCCGAGCGAGTCCGAGTGGGAGTACTCCGCGCGCGGCACCACCGCGGTGCGCTTCCCCTGGGGCGGCGCCGGCGGCAACTGCACCGCAGCGACCACGCTCATCCACGAGTCCACCGGCAAGAGCTGCAGCCCCGCCGGCCCCAGGCCGGTCGGCGCGCACCTGTCGGGCGCGAGCCTCTTCGGCCTGCTCGACCTGACCGGCAACGTCGAGGAGTGGACCCGCGACTGGTACACCCCGACCCTCGGCTCCGGGTCGGCGCCGCTCTCCGGCTCGAGCCACGTGCTGCGCGGCGGCGGGTGGATGTCGCCGCCGTCCCAGAGCCGCACCACCTCGCGTAACTGGGGGAGCACCGTCGAGGCTGGGCCGAACGTCGGCTTCCGCTGCGCCCGCGACGTCCGCGACGCGAAGCCGCGCTGAGCGCTACTTCGTCGCGTTCGTCGCGGCCGGGTGATGCGCCGGCACTGCGACGCGGCCCATCAACACGGGCTTCGCCGGCGGCGGCGGTAGCGGGCCCGGCTCGCCCATCTTCTCCCGCGCCGGTGGGTCGACCCTCTGCGAGCTCGGCTCCTCGACCGGCATCGGCGCCCCCATCAGCGGCACCTCGGTCGTCGTCGGCGGCGCGACGTCCCCCATCATCTCCGGCCGCGACGGGCTCCCCATCGACGCCATCGCCGTGAGCGCACCGTACGCGCTCGCCGTCAGCCCGAACGCGCCGGCCGCGAGCACCGACAGCCGCCTGGTCTTCTTGCGGCGAACCCCGTCGGGGCAATCCTGGGTCATCACCGTCCCGTCGGCGCGCTGGAAGTAGCGCACGCACAGCTCCCCGTTCTTCTCGCGGAGCAGCGCCTCGGCCTCGGCGGCATCGAGCGCCGACAGGTTGTGGACGTTCTTCTTGCAGCCGCTGCAGAAGCGGGTGCGCTCGTCGCCGACCATGTCGTCCCACTTCGCCGGGCAGGGGCTGGCCACGGTCAGGTTCGCCAGGAGCGGCGTCTCGTCGGCGCGCCGCGGACGCGACCGCGCGATCGACCGGGTCAACGCCGCCATCTCCTCGCGCACCTTGGCTTCGCGCGCGTCCAGCCCGGAGAGCCGCTCGCGCGACTCCTTCATCAGCGACAGCTCGCCCTCGAGCGTCCGGTAGCGTTCGCGGAGCACCTCGTCCTCGTTCCGGTAGGGCATGGGAACGATGGACGCCTCACGGGCGCAAAAGTTCTCCGCCTCGCGAAACGACTACGGAACGACCTTGCAGGCGCGGTCCCCGGCGACCCAGTAAGCTCTGCCGCACTCGACCGCGACCACCCCGCTGGCCCAGGTGAACTCGAAGGTCTCCTTGAGCGGCGTCCGGTCCATCTTGGTCATCCCGTGCTTCTCGGCCGGTGGTTTCACCATCGAGGCGGCCCGGTCGGCCATCGCCTGCACGTCGTCGTTCGCGCGCAGAACGTTGTCGTAGGTTGCCCAGAGGATCGCCAGCGCGAAGAGAAGAACGAGCGTGCGGGTGAAGCTGCGTCGCATGGCGCCGATATACGCCATCCGCGGCCTGGAATGGCGCGTGGAGAACCCCGGATTGACTCGGGGCCGGCGAAAGACTACTTCGCGACGGCTTTTCCTGCAGGAAACGGAGCCCCCCTCGTGAGTGCCTACGCGCTGTTCCAGACCAACCTCGGCCCCAAGGCCGATAACGCTGCTCCGCAGACCGCGACGACGCAGCCGGCGCCCGATTCGCACGCCGCCCCTGCGGCCGCGGGCGGCTCGTCCTCGATCATGAACAGCTTGCCGATCCTGCTCCTGGTCGTCATGGTGCCGATGCTGCTGCTGAGCTCCCGCAAGGGGAACAAGCGCGAGGAGGCGGCCCGCGCCGCGATGAAGAAGGGCGACCGCGTGACCAGCGACTCGGGGCTCATCGGCGAGCTCGTCGAGCTCGGCGAGAAGACCAGCAAGGTCAAGCTCGCCCCCGGCATCACCGTCGAGATGATGACCAACAAGCTCCTCCCGGTCGTCGCCGCCGCTGCGGCCAAGGACGACAAGCTGAAGGATCTCAAGGACGCCAAGAGCAGCGCCGCCCCGGCCGCCATCGTGAGCGCGGAGAAGAAATAGTGCAGGCATCCCGTCGCAACGCCCTCCTCTTCGCCCTCGTCTGGGTGGTCGCGGGCTTCCTCTTTTACCAGGCAGACTCGTTCTGGGGCATCGTCTGCTCGGCGCTCCTCTGCATCTGGTCGCTGATCGTCGCGCTGCCGCTGCTCGATGGCACCTGGCGCTTCAAGGTGGGGCTCGCCGTCTGCGCCTTCCTCGGATCGTGCCTGGTGCTCTACCCGACGGCCGACAGCATGGCCGACGGCAAGCTGCACTGCCCGGCGTGGCTGCGTGACAAGGGGCGCGTCGACTTCGGGATCGTCAAGGGGCTCGATCTCCAGGGCGGCATGCGCCTCGTCTACACGGTGGAAGTCGAGGAGGCGATCCGCGACAAGCGCGATCACTTCGCCGACGAGATGCGCCAGGAGCTGGCGACGTCGCTCGGGATCCACTCCGGCGACGGGCTGCTCAACCACGACGAGATGCTGAAGCTGGACGCGAAGGTCCACGTGGCCACGCCGGAGACGGCGCTCATCCGCGTGTCGTTCACCGACCCGTCGGACATGGGCAAGCTGGACGAGCGCTTCCAGAAGAAGTTCGTCACCGAGCTGTCCCAGACCAAGGGGCCCGGCGCGAACGAGATGACCTTCAAGATCCGCGCGGAGGCCGAGTCGCAGCTGCGCGAGCGCGCCGTCGCCCAGGCGCGGGACACCGTCCTGAAGCGCGTCGACGAGCTCGGGCTGCGCGAGGCCGCTGTCACCGCCCGTGACGAGGACATCATCGTCGAGGTCCCCGGCCAGGATCAGAAGGCCTTCGACGACATCAAGGAGATCATCCGCAAGACCGCCCGTCTGGAGTTCAAGATGGTCGACGACGAGGCGGACTTCTTCGGCAAGATCAAGGACGAGACCCTGCCGGAAGGCGAGGGCATCTCCATCTTCCAGGAGAGCGCGCCCATCGGTCCCGGCAAGACCATGACCGGGCACTTCGCCCGCATGACCAAGCACGAAGGCGAGTCGTCGCAGGACTGCTTGAAGCGCTTCAAGGCCTGGGCCGCCACCCTCCACGTCCCCGACGATCACCAGGTCGGCTACGAGGCCCTCAACGAGTACGACCAGGACACCGGCAAGACCACCGACGACGGCTGGCGCACGTTCTACCTGTACTCGCGCGCCGAGGTGACCGGTGACTACATCACCGACGCGCAGGTCGGGCAGGACCAGCAGGCGGGCATGGGGACGTACTTCGTCTCCATCTCCTTCAGCCCGGCCGGTGCCCAGCGCTTCGAGGAGGTCACCGGCGCCAACATCAAGCGCCGCTTCGCCATCATCCTCGACGACGTCATCGACTCCGCGCCGGTCATCAACGGCAAGATCGGTGGCGGTCAGGCGCGCATCACGATGGGCTCGGGCGATCCCGAGCAGCAGGTCGCCAACGCCCGGAAGCTCGAGCTGGTGCTCCGCTCCGGCGCGCTCCCGGCGCCCATCACCCCGTCGAACGAGTCGCTCATCGGCCCGACCCTCGGCCGCGACGCCATCGGCAAGGGCGTCACCGGCATGGTCGTGGGCGCGAGCCTCGTGCTCGTCTTCATGGTGCTCTACTACCGCAAGAGCGGCTTCGTCGCGGACCTCGCGGTCCTCTTCAACCTGCTCCTGCAAATGTCCATTCTCGCGGCGCTCAGCGCCACGATGACGCTTCCCGGGATCGCCGGGCTCGCGCTGACCATCGGCATGAGCGTCGACGCGAACGTGCTCATCAACGAGCGCATCCGCGAGGAGCTCCGCGCCGGTCGCAACATTCGCTCGGCGGTCGAGGCCGGCTACGACAAGGCCTTCTCGTCGATCCTCGACGGGCACGTCACCGTGTTCATCTCCGGTCTCATCCTCGCGCAGTACGGCTCCGGCCCGGTCAAGGGCTTCGCCGTCACGCTCATCTTCGGCATCATCTCCAGCCTCTTCACCGGCGTCTTCTGCACGCGCCTGGTGTTCGACTACTGGGTCCGCGGCGCGAAGGTGAAGCGCCTCTCCGTCGGCGCCGAGTTCTGAGCCCCTAGAAGAAAGATCGAAAGACGATGGAACTCTTCAAGGGCACCAAGCAGATCGACTTCATGGGACAGCGGAGATTCTGGATCTCCCTGTCGCTCTTCCTCGTGTTCGCCTCCGTGGTGCTGTGCTTCTACCCGGGGCCCAACTACGGCACGGACTTCCGCGGTGGCACCGAGGTCGAGGTGGCGTTCACCCAGCCGGTGGACGCATCGACCGTTCGCTCCGCCGTCGAATCGGCCGGCTTCGCCGCGCCCGAGGTCGTCTCCGACGGCGACGCGGCGAGCCACCAGTTCCTCATCCGCGTGCAGGAGATCAGCGTCATCGACGACTCCTCCAAGGGCAAGCTGCGCACGGCGCTCTGCTACACGGACGGTCCGCCGGTCAACGACGCGACCTGCCCTGTCAACGCCCGCGCCACCGAGGTGAAGTTCAGCCAGGGCGGCGACAAGATCGCCACCCGCTACGACGTCGATCCGGACATCGAGACGATCAAGAAGCAGATCGCCTCGGTCCCCGGCATCAAGCTGCGCGTCAGCGCGACCAACCCGCAGATGGTCAACCCGCGCGATCACCGCGTGGAGATCCAGCTGCAGTCCAAGGGCGACCAGCTGATGGACGGCCTGCGCGCCAAGCTAGGCGCTGCGGTGCCGGACCAGGCGCTGCGCGTCGAGTGGGTCGGCCCCAAGGCCGGCAAGCAGCTGCGTGACAGCGCGCGTAACTCGGTGGCCATCGCCATCGTGCTGATCATGC
>JAMFST010001497.1 GCA_026225435.1 Labilithrix luteola | reverse complement strand
GGTCCCCATGCCCACGGGCTTGGTCGTGAAGAACGGGTCGAAGATGCGGGTCACGATCTCCGGCGGGATGCCCGTGCCCGTGTCGTGCACGTCGATGAGGACGCGCCCGTGCTCCCCCGTCCTCGTGGTGATGCGGATCTCGTTCTGGCTCGCGCGCCCCTCGGGAATGGACTGCGCGGCGTTCACCAGCAGGTTCAGGAGGATCTGACCGAGGCGCGCCTCGTTGGAGTCGACGAGCGGGATGTCGCCATAGTCTCGGATCAGCTCGGCGCGGTGCCGGATCTCGTTCCACGCCATCCGGATCGACGACTCGATGACCCGGCGAACGTCGACGGCGTCGCGCTCTTCGTCGTGCGAGTGCGAGAACAGCTTCACGTCCCGCACGATCCCCCGGATGCGCTCGACGGCCTCCTGGGCGTCGTGCAGAGGCTCGACGAGGTCCACGAGCTGCGGACAGGGGAGATGCTTCGCGAGGGCGCCGCTGACGAAGTCGAGGTTGGCCATGACCACGGCCAGCGGATTGTTGATCTCGTGCGCCACCCCCGCGGCGAGCATGCCGGCGGAGGCCATGCGCTCCGAGATCGCCAGCTGCTCGACCATCCCGCGCTGCCTCGCCCGGTTCGCGGCCTCGCGCAGTTCTCGTTCCACGGAGAGCGGCAAGCGTCCGAGCGCGTCCTTGAGCACGTAGTCCTGCGCTCCGGCCTTCATCGCGCCGACGGCGACGGTCTCGCCGATCGTGCCGGAGACGAGGATGAAGGGCGTGTCGTCGCCCCCCTCGCGCGCGTCGGCGAGCGCCGCTAGCCCGTTGTACAGAGGGAGCGAGTAGTCGGAGAGGATGATGTCCCATGGCTTCGCCTGGAGCGCTTCCCGGAAGGCGATCCTGCTCTCGACGCGCTGGCACTCCGGCTCGAACCCACCACGACGGAGCTCCCGCATGATGAGCAGGGAGTCGCTCTCCGAGTCTTCGACGTGAAGGACGCGAAGCGGCCGTCGTGAAGGCCCCTCGTTCGGCGCGGCGGTCACCGGACCGGGCGCGGGCGAGCTCGGCGCCGGGTCCACGGCTACGCCGTCCTCGGTTCGGGAGGGGGCTCGTTGAGGATGAGCCAGTAGAGCCCGAGCTGGCGCACGGCTTCGGCGAAGGCGACGAAGTCCACCGGCTTCTGCACGTAGCTGTTGGCCCCCAGCTCGTAGCCGTCCAGGAGATCGCGATCCTGCTTCGAAGAGGTGAGGATCACCACGGGGAGGCGCTTCGTCCGGTCGTCGCTGCGGATGTGGCGCAAGACTTCGAGGCCGTCCACCTTCGGTAGCTTGAGATCGAGGAGGATGATCTGCGGCAGCACGGTGATGTCGCGGCCCTGGTGGATGCCGCGGCCGAAGAGGTAGTCGAGCGCCTCGGTCCCGTCGCGGGCGACGACGACCACGTTGCGGATGTTGTTCTTCTTGAGCGCGCGGATGGTCAACGCCTCGTCGTCGGGGTTGTCCTCGACGAGAAGGATGATCTTGTCGGTCATGAAGTCGCTCCGCTGCCCAGGGTGAAGAAGAAGGTCGCGCCCCGAGCCAGCTCGCTCTGCGCCCAGATCCGTCCGCCGTGCCGGCTGACGATCCGTTGGACGGTGGCCAGACCGATGCCGGTGCCGGGAAACTCGGTGTTCGTGTGCAGCCGCTGGAAAGCTCCGAACAGCTTGTCGGCGTAGGCCATGTCGAACCCCGCGCCGTTGTCGCGAACGAAGAAGCCGGCCTGCCCGTCCTTCGTGGTGGCTCCCACCTCGATGTGCGCCTCGGGCGTCTGGCCGGTGAACTTCCAGGCGTTGCCGAGGAGGTTCTCCATGATTGCCGCCAGGAGCTTGGGATCGCCCTCGGCAGTCAGCCCGTCCGCCACGATGACGGTGGCGCCGCGCGCCGGATCGGTCTCCCGGAGCCGATCCATGATTCCCCGCGCGAGGTGCGTGATGTCCACGCGCTCCTTGCGCAGCTCGGCGCGGCTCACGCTGGCCAGGGAGAGCAAGGCGTCGATGAGCTGCGCCATGCGCTGCGCGGCGGCGCGCACCCGAGTGAGATAGCTGATCCCCTGCGCGTCGAGCTGGTCGGCGTTGTCATCGAGGATGGCCTGGCTGAAGCCGTCGATGCTCCGCAACGGCGCCCGCAGATCGTGGGCGACGGAGTAGCTGAAGGCCTCCAGGTCCCGATTCGCCGCCTCCGTCTCCTCCTTCGCGCGCCGCAGCACCTCTTCTTTGTGCTTCACCCCGTCGATGTTGGTGCAGGTGCCGAACCAGCGGGTGATCCGTCCGGCCGGGTCGCGGACGGGGAGCGCGCGCCGGAGGAACCAGTGGTAGCTGCCGCTCCGGTGGCGGAGGCGATACTCGATCTCGTAGGCGTCCCCCGAACGGATGGCGCCGTGCCAGCGAGCGAGGCACTCCTCCTGGTCGTCCGGGTGGACCACGTCCCTCCAGCTCTCGTCGCCGCTCATCCCCTCGGGGCGGCCGGTGAACTCGTACCAGCGGCGATTGTAGTAGTCGAAGTGCCCGTCGGGCGGTGCCGTCCACACGATCTGCGGCATCGAGTCGGCGAGCTCGCGAAATCGCCTCTCGCCGTCGCGCCACGTCTGCTCGGTGCGTTTGCGCTCGGTGATGTCGGTGTGGATGCCGGCCCACTCGCGGATCGAGCCGTCCTCGGCGAGCACAGGCACGGCGCGCACGGAGAAGTCGCGGTACGAACCGTCCCGATGACGGAGCCGCTGCTCGAGCTCGTAGGGGGCGCCGGCCGACACGGCGCGCGCCCACACCTCGGCGTGGCGCGCGCGGTCGTCCGGATGTACGGCCTCGAGCCACCCCCATCGCCGATAGTCCTCGAAGGACTGCCCGGTGTAGGCCGCCCAGCTCGGCTGCCGCTCGATCATCGCGCCGTCGGGATCGAGCGTCCACACGACCTGAGCGATCGCGAGAATGAGTGACCGGTAGCGCTCCAGGTGGACGCTCAGGATCTCTTCGGCGCTCCCTGCCTGGTCGATCGCCTCCTTCTCGAGCTGCACGACACGGGCGGTGCTCTCGGCGAGCGCGGCGATGAAACGCTGACCCTCGAGGGTCGTCGAAAACGTCGGCTCTACGAGTGACATTCTGCCGCCCCCAAGGTGTTACAAATTCGTTCGTCTAGGCGGCTAAAATCGGAAACCGACTTTCCGCGCCCCTTCGTTGTCCGCCTGCGAAGACCCCCACACGGCGCGGACATGCGCGCTTCGTGCGTTCTTTCTCGGCGTGAATTCCTGAACTCTAGCATAACGGCGCGTACCCGTCTCGGGGGTCTCGCCCGCCGGAGCGCCCTGCACGTGAGCTCGCCACGTCCAAACCGCCGCCACTCCCCGGCTTCTCGACTGCCGAACGAAATCAGCCCCGTCTGACGCGTCCGCAGCGGGACAAGCTGCACTCTCCAATTTCGCGAAGTTCGAAGGTTACGTACCGTTGGAGGGTATGAGCTCCTCGAAAAAGTACGTCGCCGAGATGATCGGCACCTTTT
>JAMFST010001496.1 GCA_026225435.1 Labilithrix luteola | reverse complement strand
GCAGCGAGGCGAACGTCGACAACGCGCTCAGGTCGTCGAGCACGGTGCGGTTGCGGCCGCCGGCAATGAGCGCGTCGAAGTAGTACGCGTGCACCACGTACAGGTGCTCGAAGGTCCCCTTCAGTGAAGGGAAGAACGAGGTGCGCGTCGCCTCGTACTCGCCCGGCGCGAGACCGGCGCAGGCGGCGAGCAGCCGGCCATTGGCAAAGGCGTCGTTGCGCGACAGACCGCGGAGGACGGTGAGCGCGTTCATGACGACGTGGCCTCGAGGCGTGATTCGGTGGCGGTGGGGAGGACGATGGTGAACTTGCTGCCGGCGCCGGACTGCGACTGCACCTCGATGGTACCGCCGGCCTGCTGCACGAGGCTCTGGCTGATGGCGAGCCCGAGGCCGGTGCCCCGCTCCTTGGTGGTGAAGAAGGGGATGAACAGGTTGCGCAGCACCTTCTGCGGAATTCCCGGCCCGGTGTCCTTCACCGCGACCTCCACGTAGTCGGCCTCGCTGGCGCTGACGACGCTCAGGCTGTCCCCCAGGCGGCGCGACGAGCGGCGGTCGGAGGCCGGAGCGCCGGGCCAGGAGATGCGTCCGGTGCGGCGCGCCGTGGTGCTCACGATCACGTGGCCGCGCCCCTCGACCGCCTGGATGGCGTTCTGCACCAGGTTGATGAGCACCTGGCGGAACTGCTCCGGATCGATGCTGGCGCGGGGGAGCTCGTCGGCCAGCTCGAGACGCACGTCGACGTCGCCGGTGGACTGCGCGCCGGCCGAGGTGAGGATCTGCACGGTGCGCCGGACCGCGGCGTTGATGTCGAGCGGCACCGGGTTGCCGGCGTGCGGGCGGGCGTAATCGAGGAAGCTGCCGACGACGCGGTCGAGGCGGTTCACCTCCTCGAGGATGATGCCGATGAACTCCGCGGACGAGGGATCGTGCACCGGCGGGACGAGCGAGAGCCCGTCGATGGCCGCCCCCTCGTGCGAGGTGGGCGGCGGCGGGGCGTCGAGCTCCTCGAGGAGCTGGGCGGCCCCCTTGATGGCGCCGAGCGGG
Source organism: Labilithrix luteola (assembly GCA_026225435.1). Taxonomy (GTDB): domain Bacteria; phylum Myxococcota_A; class Polyangia; order Polyangiales; family Polyangiaceae; genus JAMFST01. The sequence goes on along the minus strand of JAMFST010001496.1, from coordinate 7,918 downwards.
TTCTTGATCTCGTGCGCCAGACCGGCGGCCAGCGCGCCGAGAGCGGCCAGACGATCTCGCTCCTTCATGCGCGAGTAGAGCCGGCTGTTGGTCAAGGTGACGCCGACCTGCGCGGCGACGGTCTCCAGCAGGGCGATCTCCTCCGGCGCGTAAGCGTCCTTCACCCGGTCGTCGGCGATGGAGAGGATGCCGACGACCTGGTCCTCCTCCGCGCGGAGCGGCAGGAGCAGCGAGCTGCCCCGCAGCCCCAGGGTGTGCACGATGGTGAGGATGGGACCGTCGGCCGGGCTGGGCTCGCGCGCCAGGGTGTCGAGGGAGAGCGAGGCGTGCTGCGCCAGGCGCTCGAGGAGCGGGCGGGCGGCCAGCGACTCGATGCGCACCGGCACCGGCTGGCCCGTCGAGCCGGCCAGATCGAAGCCGTTCCCGTCGGCGTCGCGCAGGTAGACGGCGCAGCTGGTGATGCGGCGCGAGCGCTCGAGCCCCTCGAGCAGCGTCTTGACCGACTCGTCCACCTCGAGCGCGTGCGACAGCCGCCGTCGCAGCTCCCCCACGCTGGTCTCGAGGTCGTACCGCTCGCGGAAGAAGAACTGGTGGATGCGCTTCTCCGCCTCGCTCTTGAGCGGCTCGAAGAGGACCATGAAGACGATGCCGGCGAGCACCGCGTTCAGGTACATCTTTCCAAATCGCCCGATGTACGTGACGAAGCCGTAGAAGATGCCGGCGAGAGCGAAGGCGAGCGCCACCGAGACCAGTAGCCGCCCCACCATGTCGTAGAGATCGCTCATGCGCGGCCGGGTGAGCGACTCGGCGAGCACGAAGAGAAAGACGATGGAGAGCACCGCGCCGATGGGCGGGATGTACAGGCCGAGGAAGGAGAGGAAGTCGGCCAGGGTGAAGGTGGTGGCGAGCCCGCCGACGACCGCCAGGTAGCGGACGCGGTCGCGCACGGCGCGCGACGAGGAGGCATTGCCCCGCAGCCACAGCGAGATCAGCGCGGCGGCGAGCAGACCGAAGACGTAGAAGTAGACGCCGCCGAGCGCCAGCGGCACCTCGTGCCAGGGGGACAGCTCGAGCGCCAGCATGAGGACGCCGAGCACGCCGGCGACGCGGGTGAGCTGCAGCCCTCCGAGCGGACCGCGGGCGAACCAGCGGGCCACCATCCCGGCCGCCTCGGTGCGGTTCGGCGGCTGGTGCTCCTCGGCGTCCTGCTCCGGCACCATGGCGCGAAAGAGGTGCACCGCGAACTGCGGCAAGAGGACGGTGAGCACCGCGGTGACGCGGATCCAGTAGGCCGAGCTGAGCAGGCCGGCGGCCGACTGGCTCGCGTACCAGAAGGCGACGTCGGTGGCGAAGGCGGCAAACAGCAGGTGGACGGAGCGACGCCCGCGCAGGAGCACCGACAGCGCGATGGCGAACGCGAGGACGCCGCAGAAGATCGTCGTCCGGGCGCGCAGCTCCTCCACCAGGGAATTCCTAGTGCTGGCGGGCCCCGGGGTCCCGCGGAATCTCCGCGCCCCTCTCCGTGACTGGCTCGATGGGCACGGAGAAGCGCTTCCACGGCGAGGGCTGGCCGGGAGAGCGCGCCCCCAGCCCGGCGTCCCCGACGTCGAGGTCCTCGGCCGGGTTGTCGGCGCTTGCGTCGGCCTGCTCCGGATCGCGCGTCGTGTCGGCGGAGCTGCAGCCAACCACGCCGCCGGCTGCCAGCGAGAGCGCGAGAAGGAGAGCGGGGACGAGCAGGTTCAGGGGCGTCCTCATCACAGCACCTCCGTCGATGACAGGCCGTACTGCTTCACCAGCTGCGAGAGCCGCGGGCGCTTCATGCCGAGGAGCTGCGCCGCGCGCGTGATGTTCCCCCGCGTCTCGGCGAGGGCGCGGGCGATGCAGTCGCGCTCGATCTGCCGCTTCACGTCGGCGAGCGAGCGACCGGCGCCGCGGACCTGCGCGTAGGCGACCGCGGTGGCGTCTGCCTCGGCGGCGGGGAGCGGCGCGTCGTCCTCGTCGCCGTCGAGGGGAAGCGGAAGATCACCCGAAGAGCCAGAGGGGATCACCGTCGCCGTGGAGGGGGGGATGGACACCGCGGCGTAGCTGCCGCTCCCGGTGTTCGGAGCGCGCGGCACGCTCTGCGGAGCAGGACTCCGCTGCGCCACCACGACCCCGAGATCGTCGACGTTGGCCGCGAGATCCTCGGCGGTGATCATCAGCCCGTCGGCGAAGAGGGAAGCGACGCGGAGCGCGTTCTCCAGCTCGCGCACGTTGCCCGGCCAGAGGTGGCGCTGGAGCAGGTCGAGCGCGCTCGACGAGAGCGTCTTCATCGGCTCGTTGCGCTCGCCGGCGATGCGACGGAGAAGGTTGTCGGCGATGCGCGGGATGTCGGCCAGGCGCACGCGCAGCGGCGGGACCTCGAGGGTGATGCCGCGCAAGCGGTAGTACAGGTCTTCGCGGAACTCGCCGCGCTCCACCATGGTGCGCAGGTTCCGGTGCGTCGCGCAGACCACGCGCGTGTCGACCCGGATGGGCACCACGCCGCCGACGCGCTCGAAGGTGGACTCCTGCAGCACGCGGAGCAGCGCCACCTGCGTGCGGGCCGAGATGTCGCCGATCTCGTCGAGGAACAAAGTGCCGCCGTTGGCCAGCTCGAAGCGCCCGCGACGCCGCGAGACCGCGCCAGTGAAGGCGCCTTTCTCGTGCCCGAAGAGCTCGGAGAGGAGCAGCGTCTCGACCAGCGCGGCGCAGTTGACGACCACCAGCGGCCCGGACGCACGCTCGCTGGCCCGGTGGAGCGCCTCGGCGACCAGCTCCTTGCCGGTGCCGCTCTCGCCGTAGACGAGGACCGTGCTGCGCGAGCGGGCCACCTTGACGATGGCGCCGACGAGGGTGCGCATCACCGGCGTCTCGCCGATCAGCTCGCGGGTGCTCTGCGTCAGCGCGCCGCTGGGGCTGCTCGCCGCGCCGAACGACGCGACGTTCATCGAGGCGGGCGGCGTGGAGCCCGGCACGATGCCGAGCGAGCCGGCACCCAGCGACGGCGGCGGAGGGGTGACGGAGAGCGGCGCCATCGCCGCGTCGTCGCCCAGGTCCGGGGTGAGGCGCGCGCGCAGGTAAATGTCGCGCAGCCCTTCGGGGAGCGTGGCGCCGACGCGGATCAACAGATCTCGCGCCGCGGCCAGGTGCGACGAGGCCGCGCCGGGATCGTCGCGCAGGACAGCGCAGCGGGCGAGCAACACCAGCGCCTCGACGACCAGCTCCTCGTCGCCGGCGTCGCGCGACAGGCTCACCGCCTCGCGCGCCACGGCCTCCACCGTCTCCGCGTCGTCGCCCCGTGCGCGGCCGAGACGCGCGCGCAGCACCTTGGCCTCGGCGGTCGCCTCCGGCGTCGTGCCGTGAACCTCGGCGTCGTCGAGAGCCCGGGCCGCGCGGGCCACGTTCCCTTCCTCGAGCGCCACCCGCGCGGTCACCCGGTGCACCTCGCCGAGGAACTCGCGGTCGCCGGCCGCCTCACCGTCGCGGATGGCGGCGGCGATCTCCTTGCGCGCCTCGAGCGACTCTCCGCGCGCCAGCGCCACCCGGGCGGCCACCACGGCGAAGTGGCTGGCGCGCGCCGGCGGCATCCCCGGCCCGAGCAGACGGCGCCCGAAGGCGATGGCCAGCGAGGCGTGCTCCCAGTTGCCGAGGCGCCGCCGCAGCTCCGCCAGGTTGGCGAGGATGCGCGCGGTGGTCAGCCGGTCCCCCAGCCGCTGGCGCAGGTCGAGGGTTCGCTCCGACAGATCCAGCGCCCGCGCGTAGTCGCGCCGCCAGCCGGCCACGACCGCGAGGTTGTCGAGGGCGAAGGCCGAGGCGCGCAGATCGCCTTGCCGCTCGGCGTCGTCGAGCACTCCCTGGAAGAGCACCTGCGCCTCGTCGAGCGAGCCCTTGGAGAGCCGGGCGATGCCGCGATTGAGCCGCGCCCGCATCTCCGCCGTCGCGTCGCGCGCCGCCGACGCGGCGAGCGCGTCCTCGGCGAAGTGACGATCGGCCGCGTCCCACTGCGCGCGCGCCAGCAGCAGCTTGCCGAGCACGTTGCTCGCCCGCAGGCGCACGTTGATCGAGCTCGCGCGACTGGCGAGCACGGTGGCGGTGCGCTCGGCCCCTTCCAGCTCGCCGCTCAGGTAGTCCACGTCGGCCAGCTCGACGGCGATCTCCTCCGCCGCCGCCGTGTCGGTGAGCGACTCGCCCAGCGAGCGTCGCAAGGTGGCCCGCGCGGCCACCAGATCGCCGGTGGCCACCGACGCACGCCCGAGGAGCAAGGCCGCACGCGGAGACTGCGCCGCGGACGCGAGCGAGGTGGCCTGCCGCGCCCAGCGCAGCGCCTCGTCGGCCTCTCCCAGCCCGAGCGCGCGCTCCGCCGCCTGAACGAACAGGCGGTGCTTCTCCTCGTCCGGTCGCTTGCCGATCTCGTGCCCCCAGTGCTCGGCCAGCTCGCGCCGCGCCGCCGGGTCGAACGCGCTGGTCACCGCGGCGCCGAAGAGCCGGTCGGCGTCGTCGCCACGCCCGGCGCGAAGGAGGAGCGCGGCGGCGTGCGCCTTGGCCCACGGCCCGGGATCGCGCGCCTCCAGCGCCTGCGCCACGAGCACCAGCGTCGCCTCGTCCACCGCGCGCTCGGCATCGCTCGCGCGCGTCTGCCAGCCCGCGGCCACGGACAGATCTCCGTCCGCCTCGGTCAGCGCCCCCTTGGCGAGCGCTTGCTCGATCACCGCCGCGTCCACCCCGATGCTCTGCAGCGCGGCGCGCGTGGCCAGGCCGCCGAAGAGCGACGCCACCGCCACCGCGTGCAGGCGAGCCTCGTCCGGGGCGTGCGCCGGCGCCGCCTCCACCGCGGGCATCGTCCGCGCCCAGGCCTCGAGATCGGACAGATCGTGGGTGCGCGCGCGCTGCGTCGCCTCGCTCGACCAGGCGGCGAACCACACCGCGAGGTCCTCGCGCGCCAGCGCCAGCGGCGCGGTCCAGCGCTCGGCGTCGAGCCCGATCTCGCCGGCGTCGGTGACGAAGAGGACGACCGGTGCGCCCGGCATGCCCGACGTGCTGGCGACATCGGCCGAGGTTTCGCGCAGGTCCCGCTGGCTCTCGCCGTCGCCGTCGCTCTCGCGCACCGACTCGCCGCGGGCCGGACGGTCCACGCGCGCGATCCGGGCGACCTCCGCGGTCACCGCGCGATCCCAGCTGCTCGTCCCCACGGCGGCGACGATGGCGCCGCGCCGCTTGGCCAGCAGCGTGATCACCGTCCGCGCCAGGCGCCGCGCGTCGGCGTCGAGCGCACCACCGAGCTGCGCGGCGAGCCGGGTCCACACCGGCGAGGCCACACCGGCCCGCGCCAGGAACACCTCGCGGTACATCGCGCGCAGGCGCCGCTCCACGTGCGCCATCCACGCGTCACGCGCGGCGGTCGGCACCTCGACGAGGAGCAGGCCACCGGCGGCGAGCTTCTCGTCCAGCTCGGCGAGCGCGGTCGTCCTCTCCTGCTCGCGAGAAGATGTCACGGGCGCCACGGGCGCGAAGGCACGGGACGAAAGGGAAGCTACCAAGACCTCTCAGGGTAGCGATGGCCCCGCGCTTGGCAAGGCAACGCGCCCCTCGTTCGCCCGCACGCTCAGTTGCCGTCGAGGACCTTGCCGATGGCGGTGAAGTTTTCCGCCGGAGCCTCGCCGAGCGCGCGCGCGAGCGGGATCTGGGCTCGCGACGCCGAGATGTACAGATCGACCGCGTCCGGGGCCACGCGGCGGAGCAGCTCGAGGTGGCGCTGCACGGCGCCCGCGTCTCCGCGTCGCACCGGGCCGGTGAGCGCCTCCGGGAAGCCGAGCGCGTCCACGTTGTCGGCCACGCTGCGCAGCAGCGGTCCGAGCAACCGCGGCGCGTCCTTCTCCGGCACGCCCGCGCTCACCAGGAGCTGCACGCCGAGCGCGGCCAGAGCGGCGGCACCGTTGGCCACCAGCCCCGCGGCCGCGTGATAGCCGGTCGTGTCGAGCCCGGGGAGCTCGCGCGGCGTCATCCCGAGCCGCTTTCCGAGCGCCTTCGCCCGGCTGACCGCCACCGGATCACCCGCGAGCCGCAGGTTCCCCTTCGTCAGCCCGGGCGGCTTGTTCGGCGAGGCGAACGAGATCATCGGGTGCATCTGCGCGACCCCGCGCGAGCCCGGGCGCAGCGCCGCCAGCACCTCGGGACCGAGCGATCCGGCGACGTGCACGTAGACCGAGCGCGCGTCGACCTGACCGCTCGCTGCCAGCATCTCGGCCAGCGGCGTGAGCTCGCGATCGCGCACCGCCAGGATGACCATCCAGCCGGCCAGCTTCCCCCGCGGGAGCCCCTGACGCGCCGGGCGCAAGGTCACCTCGTAACCGGCGGTGACCAGCGCGGTGGCCAGCCCGCGGCCGACCTTTCCCGCCCCATAAATGTACACCGAGCTCACGGATCGCGGCGCCTTCGGGCGGTCGGCGTCGCCGGCCGCGTCGACTCGGCGCCCGCCGGCGAGCCGACCGAGCGCAGCGTCTGCGTCCCCAGCTTGGTGTTCGCCAGGCCGGAGTACCCGTCGTAGAGACGCCGCGCGCGCAGGTAGGTCACCACGTCGGCCGGCACCCGCGCCGCCACCTCGCCCCAGCGTTCCTCGGCGGCGAAGTCACGGATCTGCGTGCTCGAGATCTCCGGCAGCAGCGCGAGGGGAGCGATCGCTCCGCCATGGCCGTCGTGCGGCACCCCGAGGCGCCCGAGCACCAGCGGCGGCGCCAGCTGCCGGACGCGATCGAAGGCGACCCACTTGCTCGTCTCCTGCAGCACGTCCGCGCCGATGACCAGGCGCAGCGACCAGTCCGGGTGATGCTTGGTCAGGTACTCCAGGGTGCGCACCGTCAAGCTGTCGCCGCCGAGGTCGGCCTCGATCTCCGAGACCTCCACGCCGGGGATCCAGCCCATCGCCAACCGGCACATGGCCGCGCGATCGCCGAAGGGGGCGAGCGGCTTGCCGAAGGCGTGCTGGAAGGTCGGCACGACGAGGATGCGGTCCACCTCGCCCATCGAGCGGACCAGGGTGGCCGCCAGCACGTGCGCGTAGTGCGGCGGGTTGAAGCTGCCGCCGAACACGGCGACACGCAGGCGAGACGAGGTCGGCGACTTCGGCGGCGGGGCGGGCACGAGCGCTACTCCCCGCCCTGGACGCGGACCTTGGTGGCTCGCTGCACCGTGAGCGCCTCGGTCATCGCCTGCCGCCCGTTCATGTCGAACACCGTCAGCACGATCTCGTCCCCCTCGTCGTCGATCACCGCCACCCCGCCGTTGCCGCCCACGTGGCCGGGCGAGACGAACCAGCGCGAGTTCACTCGCTTGGCGACCGGCAGCGCGCTCTTGCCGTAGACCAGGATGCCGGCGGCGAGGATGTCCTCCTCGTCGAGCTGCGCCTTGTCGTGGATCATGACCGCGACCCGATCGCCGAACATCTCGATGGTGCGGCCGCCGGCGGGGAGCTGCTCGAGCTGCTTCAACCGCAGCCGCGCCCGCTGCGCGTTGACGAAGCGCACCAGGTCCTGCGCCGAGCCGTTCACCGCCAGGAGGGCAGCGCGCGCCCAGATGGCGTCGTCGTTGGGATCGTCGCCGACCAGCTTGCGCGCCCAGGTGGCCACGGCGCGGTCGAGCGCGTCATCGTCCCCCAGGTAGACGGTGCGGCTCACCTTCTGATCACGCAGCAGCAGCTCGGCCGAGCGGCCCAGCGTCTGCACGTCGTCGGCAGGTCCGAGCAGGCCGAGACGCACGGTCAGACCAACTCGGTAAGGGGAAGCCGGAGACGCACCGAACGGGAGACTACCGTGATATTCCTCGGCGCGCGATGCCGGGGACGCGACCGCGAAAACGGAGCCGGATCGGCGGCAAGAAGAGCGGTCTGCGCGTTCTTCCGCTG